>CAZENC010000046.1:0-14098 GCA_964513115.1 uncultured Desulfobacteraceae bacterium
ATTTGTCCCGTGAATAGCGGGGCACGTGGGTTCGAATCCCACCCTCTCCGCCAGGAAATCTGACTTTGTCAGATTTCACAATTAGCAGACAGCCAATAGCCATAAGCCAAACGTATCCTGATTTATCAGGATCAAGGAGAGATGTCCGAGCTGGCCGAAGGAGCGCGACTGGAAATCGCGTGTACTACCCAAAGTGGTACCGAGGGTTCGAATCCCTCTCTCTCCGCCATAGACAAACAAGCCTTCAGCGCGGAAAAGGATATGTCATATGAAGTCTTAGCCAGAAAATGGCGTCCCCAGTTATTTCAGGATGTTATTGGCCAGCAGCATGTTACCGAGACACTGGTTAATGCCATAAAAACAGGCAGGCTGGCGCACGCCTATCTTTTCAGTGGACCAAGAGGTGTGGGTAAGACATCTGTCGCCCGAATCCTGGCAAAGGCCATAAACTGCGAAAAAGGCAAACCTGGGATCCCGTGCAATAAATGCAATTCATGTCTTGAGGTTACGGATGGTTCTTCTGTAGATGTACAGGAAATTGACGGGGCTTCAAACAGGGGCATTGATGAAATCAGGGAACTCCGGGAAAATGTAAAGTATATGCCGTCCTCGAGCAAGTATAGGATCTACATTATTGACGAAGTGCATATGCTTACACTTCCGGCCTTTAACGCACTCCTCAAGACGCTTGAGGAACCTCCGGCCCATGTCAAGTTCATTTTCGCCACAACAGAACCCCATAAGGTTCCGGTAACCATCCTTTCCAGATGTCAGAGATTCGACTTCAAGAGAATTCCCCCCGTGCAGATCATCAAACACCTGGAAAACATAACAAAAAAAGAGGGTATTAAAATAAGTAAATCCTCTCTGGCCCTTATTGCGCGACAGGCTGAAGGGAGTATGCGAGATGCTGAAAGCCTTCTGGACCAGGTCACATCATTCGCCGGGACAAAGGTTGGAGACGATCAAGTAACCGAGATCCTGGGTATTATTGACAGGCACATTATCTTCGAAGTATGCCGTGCCATAATCGAAGGCTCTCCAAAAACATGTATGGAGATTTTTGCCCGGATTTATGACTACGGTTATGATATCAAAGAGTTTTACCGTGCCCTGATGGACCACTTCAGGAATCTCTTGATTAGTTTTATTGACCCCGAAAACCATCTGCTGGATATGAGTGAAAACGACAAAAAGGAAATCAGGCGCCAGGCGGAAACGGCGGGTTTTGAAAAACTCCAAGTCCTACTCAACTTTTTGATTAACCGCGAGGAAGATGTGAGGTTCACTTCCCATCCGCGTTTGATTCTGGAAGCTACTATGATCAAGTTGTGTCACCTTGATGATTTCCTCTCCTTTGACGAATTGATAAAAAAGGTTGAGTCCCTGGAGAAAAGAATAACCTCCATGCCGGACGTAAAAGAACAACCTCTGGCCGACCATCTGTCAGACCCGGCTGCAACCTGGATTTCGCAAGGCCCGGAAAAAACCCGGAAAGAGAAAAAAACCGATGCCGGAGACAGTCGAACATGGGATGATTTTCTAAAGTTCCTTTCATCTAAAAACAGGGCCATGTTCAGCATGTTGAAAGATTGGGAACTCATTGAGCTGACCGATAATACAGTTGAAATTTCCAAAGATAAGAGGTCGTTCTCTTCCACCTATTTTGAGGACAAAGACAGGTATAATCTGTTATCAGAATATTGCCGGGAATTCTTTCAACGAGAGATTCGAATAATAATTGTCGATAATAACCAAACCCTGCCCAAGGAAGATATATCATCCGAAAGAAGCAATCAGGGGGCTATAAAACAACCGGATTTTCCTCAACCTGTTCAGGATATCATAAATATGTTCGAGGGAGAAATCAGAGAAGAATATCCTGCCAAGAAGGCGGGACAAAAAAGCGTTCCAAAAGATAAATTGCGAAATGAGGAGGTACAGGAATGAAAGGAATGCCCGATATGGGCCAACTTATGAAACAGGCCCAGCAATTTCAGGCCAAGATGGCAAAGATGCAAGAAGAAGTGGGTACCCGAACCGTGGAGGCATCTGCCGGAGGCGGCATGGTGAGCGTAGTCGCCAATGGCAAGCAGGAAATTATTTCCGTGCATATCGACCAGGAAGTCATTGATCCGGATGATGTGGAAATGCTGCAAGACCTTATCATGGCAGCGGTTAATGACGCACTGTCCAGGGCAAGAACCATGATGAACGAAGAAATGGGTAAATTGACCAAGGGGCTTAATATTCCGGGGATGCCGGGATTATTGTAAATACTATGGGAATTTATCCGCAATCTCTCGAAAATTTGATTAAGCAGTTTACCAGGCTTCCGGGGATCGGACAAAAATCTGCCACGCGGGTAGCATTGTATTTGCTGAGAAGCAACAGGGAAGTGGCTGAAAGTCTGGCTAAGAGCCTGATAGAAGTTAAAGAGAAGATCAAATTGTGTTCCACCTGTTTCAATCTGACCGATGATGATCCATGTCCCATATGCAGTGACGGAAACCGTTCCAATGGGACAATATGTATTGTTGAAGGGCCTGGAGACCAGCTTGCCATAGAGGAGGCCCGTATTTTCAAAGGACGTTACCATGTTCTTCACGGCGTCCTCTCTCCCTTGAATGGAATTGGGCCGGAAGATCTAAAGATAGGCGAGCTTTTTGGCCGGCTCGACAGAGAGGGGATCAAAGAGATAATTCTCGCCACCAATCCTACCACAGAAGGAGAGGCAACAGCCTTCTTCCTGGCAAAACTTTTGTCGGAAAAAGGTGGGAAACTCAAAATCACGAGAATCGCACTTGGCGTTCCAATGGGCGGGGACTTGAAGTACATGGACAGCATGACACTTGAACATGCACTGGCCAGCCGAAGACCGATCAATCAATGATTTCCAAAGAAATCCTTAAAGAAATAACACAAATTGTAGGCCCGGAGTATCTAATCACGGGGCGGGAGGCGTTGATCGAATATGCCTCTGATGCTACCAGACTGGAATTCATGCCTGATGCCGTAGCTATCCCTGAAAACACTGAACAGGTATCCCGTATTCTCAAGCTTGCAACAAAAAAAGGGTTTCCCGTTGTTCCCAGGGGGGCTGGAAGCGGCATGAGCGGCGGTGCCGTGCCAATAAGAGGAGGGATTGTTATAGCCATGAACCGGTTTGACCGTATTCTGGCCATTGATAGGGAAAATCTTGTCTGTAAAGTGGAGCCGGGCGTTATAACGGCCCGTCTTCAGGAGGCCGTGGAAAAGATTGATCTCTTTTACCCGCCTGATCCAGCCAGTCTGAATATTTCCACAATAGGCGGTAATGTCGCGGAATGTGCGGGGGGATTGAGGGCCGTTAAGTACGGTGTGACCAGAGACTACGTTCTGGGTTTGACAGTCGTTCTGCCTACAGGAGAGATAATAAATACCGGGGTGCAAACCATGAAAGGCGTGGCAGGTTATGACCTGACCCGCCTGCTCATAGGATCTGAAGGCACACTGGCAGTTATTACTGCCGTAATACTTCGCCTGGTACCAAAACCGGCGGCCAATAGGACCATGATTGCCTTTTTCCCGGATGTTTCCTCGGCCGTTGAGGTTGTTTCTAAAATCATCCGGAACAGGATTATCCCCTCAATCCTTGAATTTATTGACAGGCAATGCCTCGATTGTATTAGAGAGGAGATGGATTTTCCCATCCCCCTCAAAGCCGGGGCTATGCTGCTCATTGAGGTAGATGGGGATACAAATTTTGTAAGCCGGGATGCCGGGAAAATCCGGGAGGTGTGTAAGCAGGGAAATGTCCTAAAGTTTAAAGCGGCGGCAAACAGGGAAGAAGCAGAGAGGCTTTGGGAGGCCAGGAGAAACGTTTCCCCCTCTCTCTATAAATTGAGACCCCACAAGATCAGCGAGGACATAGTTATTCCCCGAAGCAGACTGTCTGATTTTGTAGCTTTTCTGGGCGAGCTTTCGCAGAAACAGGGTCTTCCGGTTCCTGCTTTCGGACACGCAGGCGATGGAAACCTTCATGTAAATATTATGCTTGATAAAAACAGTCCCGGGGAAATGGAAAAAGCCAATGAGATGGTAAAAGACTTGTTTCAAAAAGTGATTCAAATGGGCGGGACCCTTTCAGGAGAACACGGCATTGGGATAACCAAAGCACCCTATCTCCAGATGGAAATCCCCAGGGCAGGGCTCGAAGTCATGTCCCGTATAAAGAAGGCATTTGACCCTATGGGGATTTTAAATCCCGGCAAGATATTTATTTAGAGGATTTGGTCCACGGTCTTGTAATCCTTGGTGTTATAAAATTTTTCCACGTCTACGAGGCGTAAACGATCGATGGCCTTTTTCAGAGGCACTGAAGTAATTTCTCCATGTTGGAGGCTGACCATACGTCCAAAATCCTCATTCACAACCATGTCAATGGCTGCAACGCCAAATTGCCTGCCCATGCGACGGTCATAAGCAGAGGGCGCGCCACCCCTTTGAAGGTGCCTGAGGGCCACGTAACGCACTTCCATATTGGTGTGTTTCTGAATTTCTTCTGCAAGAAAACCGCCAGTGCCGCCCAGGTAGTAATGCCCGAAACCGTCTTTGCCCCGTTTTTCATGGATTTCTTCCATACCTCTCGGCTTTGCACCTTCAGAAACCAAAACGATACTGTAGCGCTCAAATGTTCTCTTCCTTAATTTCAGCAGTTCAATGACTCGATCAATCACAAAATCATGCTCAGGAATCAGGATAATCGGCACTCCCGAAGCTTCACCGGCCTCCAGTGCCAACCACCCGGCCTTTCTCCCCATACACTCCACGACAAATATACGGCTGTGCGAACCCGCGGTAACACGCAACCTGTCAATGTCTGATGTGATGATATTGACGGCCGAATCAAATCCCAGGGTATAATCGGTGCCTGACAGATTCCTGTCAATGGTCTTTGGAACACCGATTACCTTCAGACCATTCTTGTACAGTTTGTAGGTTACCCCCAAACTGTCTATCCCACCTATAACAACAAGAGCATCCAGTCCCAGTTTTTTATAATTTTTGATAAGGATCTCCGATTTATCATTATTGGGATCAAAAGGATTAATTCGTGTCGTTCCAAGCCGGGTTCCTCCGGATCTGGCCCAGGTTCTAACCACGTCGGTATTCAGAGGAATAGTCCAGCGCTTGAGGCTTTCCTTTTTATCAGGTTTTACTTCGATAAGCCCCTTCCAGCCGTCCACAATGCCCAGTATGTCGAACATTATTCCCCGTCTGGATACCAGATCTTTGTCCAGAGCAGAAAAGACCATCCAGTGAATTGCGCTGTTAATACCGGGACAATCGCCGCCTGACGATAATACACCCACCTTTGTTTTCATCCACTGCCTCCAAAGGAATATCTAGTATCATCTCCGAAAAGTAAATTAGAAAAACCAATCAGACTGTCTAATCGTTTTCTTGTTTTTGTCATTTAAATATTTAAGATTTGGATTTAGGATTTTAAACTCACTTTTTCGAGACAAAAGACTTGGCTAAATTATTTAAATTGTTTCTGGGACGAAACACTGGAGCATTAAATATCCCGTACCCTATATTGGTAACTATAAATGAACAGCAAGATCGTGTCAAGAAGAGGGCGAGCCGAGTTTCGGCTTGCAAATCCACCTCGCCATCTGGTAAGTGACAGGTGTTAATACTGATAAAGAGGAAATGGAAGGCCATGGGAACACAAAAAGGAATAACTGAGTGAAAGCCTTAGAAACAATATTTTTGGGCTTTATCCAGGGCTTGACCGAATTCTTACCTGTCAGCAGCTCAGGCCATCTGGTAGTTTTCCAGAACCTGATCGGTTTAAAGGAACCCGAACTTCTGCTGGATTCTTCCTTGCACCTTGGGACCCTATTGGCAGTATTCATCTATTTCCGTTCCGATATCGGTCTAATGGTAAAAGAGATATGGCAACTCCTAACGCAAAGGATGAAAAGACTACGTGGTTTCGGCAGGTCAGATCCCGGTGTTAGCTCCAAAAAACAATATGATTATCTTGTCTGGTGGGTCATTATAGGTTCTGTTCCCACCGGCATTATAGGCCTGGTTTTCAGGGAGTCCCTGGAAGGCCTTTTTGGATCGGTGAGTACGGTAGGTGTCATGCTCATTGTCACCGGAATTATTGTCGGTCTGACCAGGCTTATGCCTGAAGGATACGGAACTCGGACACGGATCGGATTTACAGTGGCACTTGCGGTGGGCACGGCACAGGGCCTGGCAATCATACCGGGTATCTCCAGATCCGGAGCCACTATCGTATGCGGCCTTTTATTCGGTCTGGATAGAGAATTAGCGGGCCGTTTCTCCTTTTTATTGGCCATCCCTGCAATTATCGCGGCCCTTGCAGTTCAAATAAACGTCGAAGCCTTGGCAAGGGTAGGTTTTGTGCCGCTGCTTTTCGGATTTCTCACATCAGCGCTTGTTGGACTTGTAGCACTTAAACTGCTCATGGGCATGGTCAAAAAAGGCCATCTTTACTATTTTGCGCCTTATTGCTGGGCTGTGGGACTTTTGATTCTTGTCTTTGCATGAATGCGGTTTCTGAACCAGAGCTTTTGGTATTTTTCAAAAGTATTGGCAAACAAGTTTCGAGGGCATTTTCGGCGATGCCAATTTCCTCAAGGTGTTATCTCAAAAAGAATAGCAACGCCCTTTGAGATGCAAAAACTTTGGATTCTTGAAAAGGGAACGTTAAGGCCGGAAGAAGCGGGCCCTAAGTCCAAATTGGCCAGAAAGAAATGCAAACGAATACAGAAAACAGGTCTTTTATCGATTATTTGATACTGGCCTTGAAGGGATTCTGCATGGGGGCTTCCGATGTTGTCCCAGGTGTTTCCGGCGGAACCATGGCCTTTATCCTCGGCATTTACGAAGAGTTGATCAACGCCATAAAGTCATTCGATTTGAAGAGCGTTCAACTTCTCGCGACCCTGAAAATCAGGATGCTGCTCAATAGCATTTCCTGGCAGTTTCTCCTGGCCGTAGGTTTTGGTATCTTAACGGCCATTTTTACCCTCGCCAGGGTTCTTGGCTGGCTCCTCCAGAACAGGCCCGTCCTGATCTGGTCATTTTTTCTGGGACTGATTTTAGCCTCTGTTGTGAGCGTCAGCAAGCGCATTGAAAAGTGGAGTCCCTTTGCATGGATCTGCGTATTGGGTGGCACAACAGGCACTTATTTTCTCGTGGGCGTTGTTCCAGTAGAAACTCCCAGTACGCCGTGGTTTATATTTCTATGCGGTGCCGTAGCCATTTGTGCCATGATTCTGCCCGGAATATCAGGGTCTTTTATGCTGGTGCTCCTCGGTAAGTATCAGTATATCCTCGGGGCGGTAAACAACAGGGATTTTGCCGTTCTGGCCCTTGTGGCCGCGGGCGCCTGTGTTGGAATCGTTTTATTTTCTCGCCTTTTAGGATGGTTGTTAGGAAAATATCATGACGTGATGGTGGCCATATTGACCGGACTTATGCTTGGATCATTGAGGAAAGTCTGGCCCTGGAAGGAAACGGTTGAAAGCCTTGTAGATATAAATGGAAAGGTCATTCCGCTTGTCCAGGCTAACATAATGCCGGAACAGTGGAACGGGGAAGTCACAGCCGCCCTCTTTTTGGTGTTGGCCGGACTGATTATTGTAATCTTTTTAGATCGTATCGGAGACAGGTAAGGGTCGAAAATTTCCTTTGGCGTTTACCAGGTCTTGATATCGGCGAAGTTTATTAGCCTGAAGAGCACCATAACGCTCGTCTCGTTCACACCCCTTACCGCAATCAGCCTTACTCCCCAGCATTGACTGTCATAACCAACCCAGTAGCTGTTTGAGATATTGTGATCAATCTTAATATCTCTTTCGAGTGATCCGCCTACGTAGAACCCGGAAATAAGATTCAAATTGGCTACGAGGTTTAGGTTTTTTCGGCCTGTTTTCTCGTACTGATAGTCGATACTGAGACTATCATTTTTGTTTCCTGACCTTTCCACGGACAGCCTGAGGGCCACATCGGCAGAGGATATTTCGTTATCGTAATGATCCCATTCCGCCTCACAAAAAAGATCGATATTCTTAAGTGGACTTACGGTCAGCAGGCCGTTAAGCGGTACAAACGGCTCTCTATCCCCTCCCGGTATGTCGTTGCGGCTTGCCTCATGCAGATCATATCCCTGTGTGAAGGTCAGGGTTACCCATTGACGGTATGTTACATCACCCTTTTCGTTTTCAAGCCTGGCATCCAGGTAGTTTTCAAGAGAAAAAAAGACCAGGTTAATATCGCCCTCATCATCAATGGGCTCAAACCATGGCCTGTATTGAGCCTCGTCCAAGTGATTCCGGTATCTGTAACCCAAAACAGGGGATACCTTGTGCTTAACTCTTTTGATTTTTTCCCCGTTCAAATGAAAAACACGTTCGATACTGGTCGACAGCCTTCCCTGTGCATCATAGGCCCCTTTATCCTGGTAATCCCTGTTCACCTGAATATCATCATCAATCCATTGGGCGGTATGCGTGTAACGGATTGAAGGTTCGAATTCCACATAACGGCCCAGCCACCATGGGAATCTGAGCTCGGGAGAAAGAGAGGCCCGGTGACCCCTGTTTCCAACATCCCGCCAGACATAATCGTAGTCTGATTCAAGACTGAAAAACATTGGAAAATCCGTGAACCTGTCAGGAAGCAGTATATAGTCAAACCCTCCCGCGGGCTGAGGGGTTCGATCCTCAACTAAATCTTCGGGCCGCTGGTGATAACTTCCCAGTCCCTGAACGCTGTATCCCTCCCCAAATTTGCTGACTCTCAGTGCGGACCTTCTTGTGGGTGAATATCTATCTTCCAGGGAGCGGCCAAGCTCCTCTGTCAGGTCCGGCCTGGCCTGGTAGCCAAAAAACGATCCTTCAAATTCCCTGAAGTAGTCTTGATCGCTGACATAGTCCGTATCCAGGCGGGCACTGAAACCGAGAGGCAGATTCTGATCAGCCATGCCCCTGAGCCAGTAGCGTGTACGATTTGTACGGCTAAATGGGCTGATCTCGAGCTCGTCACTATCATTCATGTCCTTTTCTTTAATATTGTCGGAAAGTATATCAAACAGGAAGATTCCCTTTGACTTTTCGTCGGCGAGATAGCGGAACTCCAGACCCTGCATATATCCTCGCTCACTCATATAACGCTGGTATAAAGTCGCATCCATTTGATCAGAGATGACTAAGAAAAGCGGCAACTCCGTATCGATACCATTGCGAGAAGAATATCCCAATCTGGGTGGGAGCAGTCCGGTCTGCCTCTTGGTCTTGGCCGGAAAGATTATATAGGGAGTATAGAATACGGGAAATCCGCGAATCCAGAAAGCAGCGTGCTTTACTGTCCCGTAACCTTCAATCGTCACCCTCACCTCCGAGCCGGTAATGGACCAGGCCGGCTTGACACCGTCACAGGTTGTCAATTTGCACTTCTTAACCAGGTATGTATCCTTGGATAACTTCTCCATTACCTCGCCGCTGACGTGGTAGTTGTTCTCGCTAAGAAAAAGGCTGCCTTTGTTGATTTGGCCCGTATGATTCTTTAGATTAAATGTCCCGCTTGACCCGGTGAGGATGTCTTTTCCCGATTCAAGCCGAACATCCTCGGATACGGTGGCAAGGCCGGTCTTGGTATTGTAAGTGACCTTTTGTGCATAAAGAAACTGATCGCCTTTTGATATGACAACATCCCCTTCGGCAACGTAAAGCCCTTCTTTTTCCTTGTAAGATAGGCGCTTGGCCGTGATCTGCCAGGGGGTATCATCTTCACCGAGGAAACGCTCCTTTGAATACCGTTCATTCCCAAAGGAATCCTGGGGATTGAAGAGGCACAATAAGAGGCCGGCAAGAATAATTGAAACTAATGCCAATGATTTTCGAATATGGATGGCTTGTGTCATTCCAAAAGCCTTCAGCCTGACTACGTGAGTAGTCACTCCGCAGTAATTGTCACTCGATTTCATCCGGTGCGTAAGTTTGCGGATCAAAATAGGTCAATGCTTCTCCCACAGTAAAGAGCGACCCACAGACCACTATTAAATCCTCAGGCCCTGCCATTTTTCTGGCTCTGTCCAGGGCTCCGGTCAGAAAGGGAACTATTTCCCCTGGTTTTCCCAAGGGGACCGCCTTGGCCATAAGGATTTCAGGACTTGCGGCCCTGGAATATACCGGCCGGGTAAATATGGCGTAATCGCAAATCGGCACGATTCCCCGAAGCATCTGTCCGATCTTTTTATCCGCCATAACTCCTATTACCAGGATCAGGCGCTTGTATTCAAATTCCGTCCTTATGGAGTCTGCCAGTGCCCTGATCGCTGAGGGATTATGAGATCCATCAAGCAGGATAGTCGGTCTTTTCCCCACGATTTGCATCCTGCCGGGCCAGTTGGGATTTTTCAATCCCTTCCGAATGTGCCCGGAGGAAATCTTTAACCCCTTCTCTTCAAGAGTTTCAATAACGGCAACCGCCAGGGCAGCGTTGCGGACCTGGAATCTTCCCTTGAGGCCTATCTCAAGCCCGTTCAGGCGCCGCCTCAACCCATAGTAGCTGAATCCCGATTCCCTGGTCCTGTACCGTATATCCTTTCCCACCCTCCACATGGGGGCATTTTTCTTGTCGCATAAGGATTGAAAGAGTCTGATTACGGAAGACTGCGTGACTCCGGTCAAGACATCGACACCCTCCTTTATAATACCGGCTTTCTCACCGGCAATATCCAGCAACCTGGTCCCGAGGAAAAACTCATGTTCCCTGGATATGTTCGTAATCACCGAGACCATGGGTGTTATTATGTTGGTGGCATCCAGGCGTCCCCCCATACCCACTTCCATTATGGCTATATCGGTGTCCTCCCAGGCAAAATAGACCAGGGCCATGGCTGTGGTCGCCTCAAAGAAAGTGGGCGGCTCATCCGCTGAAAAGGCATCTCTCAATTCCTTAATCAACGCAGCCGCGGTATCATGTGAGATCTCCTTATCGTTGACCCTGAAACGCTCTGTAAATCTCACCAGATGGGGAGAAGAGTAGAATCCCACCTTTAGGCCCGCTTCTTTAAGAATGGAAGCCATGATAGCTGCCACAGAACCCTTGCCATTAGTGCCGGCAATGTGTATATATTTCCGACCCTTGTGGGGATTTCCAAATGCCCTCATGAGGTTTGAAGTCTTTGAAAGACCGAACTTAATCCCGTATTTCTGTAGCTCATAGAGGAATTTGATACCTTGCTGGTAAGGTGTTATTCTGTTCATGGAGCCAATTCAGCCTCTTAAAATTATTTCGATCGCCCGGACTTCATACGGCGGTATATTGTCCGAATAACAGGACTCTTGTCAATTAAAACATAACGAGGAAGCCCCTGATGAAGCATTTATGGTCCTGGAGTTAAAAAATGGTGTCTTGGATGGGAAGAAGGGGATAATCAAGTATCATGAAGCGTTTGGCAGCGTGTAATATATTATGCACTTTTTTTAAAAAAGGGAGGATAATAAGAATGGCAAAAGATCCGGGGATAGGCAAAAAAGTTGTGGCCACAATTACAGGTGTGAAAGGCGAATGCAGTGCCGGCCATCAGATGGGGGATACATTTGAGATCAGTTGTCATAATCCTGACGGGCTATGTGGATTTTTCTATCATGATATTTTCCCCAGCCTTTCTACATTCCAATTTGGAGGCAATCTGCCATGGTGGGAAGGCGATACGATTGAGCTGCAATGCCCCGACAGCTATAACCTTGTAACATTGAAATTGGAGAGATTTGAGCGGAAGTAATGTTGAGAATGAAGTCCGGCCTTGATAATGGACATTTTTACACTCGCACCTCTCAGCGCTCCCTTTCGCTGTAAAAAGATAAATCCTCACCCTTGACAAGGTTCACATATATGTGTACTTTATCGTTGTGAAAACTATCTCGTTCTATACGACTGCATCTGGAAAGTGCCCTGTTAAAGATCACTTGGATAGCCTGCCAGACAATCAGGTCACTAAAATAGTTTGGGTTTTAAAATTAATTCGAGAACTTGATCAGGTTCCGTCGAAATATTTTAAGAAACTCAAAAATACGGAGGATATTTGGGAAGTCAGGGTTGATGTCGGAAAAAACACTTTCCGACTACTTGGTTTCTTTCATGGTAGAGAATTGATCATTCTGACTAATTCCTTTCAGAAAAAGAGTCAGAAAATTCCATTCAAGGAAATTGGGTTGGCAGAAAAACGGAAGAAAGAATATTTAGGCAGGAGGCAAATAGATGGACGATCTTGATAAATATATTGAAGCAAGAAAGAAGCGGAGCCCAAAATTTAAAAAAAATTTTGATAAAGGATATGAACAATTTAAAATCGGTGTCCTTCTGAAACAGGCACGTCTTGAAGCTGGTTACACCCAGGAGCAGGTTGCTAAGAAATTGCGTACAAAAAAATCTGCTATCTCGCGCATTGAAAATCATGCAGAAGACATTCGCCTTTCTACATTGGTGAATTATGCTCAAGCTTTAGGTAAACAACTCCATCTCGAAGTTGCATGAAAATAGCGAACAACCCAACTAACCAGACCTGCTATAAAATGCCTGTCAGGTTATCTGGCTGTTGGACATCCTTTTCTTTAAAATATGAGGTCGTAAATGGAGGAATTAAAAGAGTACCCCATCTCAATATCTGAAGTTATACGCTCACGTTCAATTGTGCGAAATTATGTTAAACCGAGTCAATTGATCAACTATGAAGGTCTATCCAAACTCATCGGCGCAGACATTTACATTAAGCATGAAAATCATAATCCCACAGGTACGTTTAAAATACGCGGTGGTGTGAACTTAATTTATCATCTCAAACAAAGAGGCATAAAAGGAGTAATTACCTTCTCTACCGGGAACCACGGACTGTCGATTGCGACCGCTGCGAGATGGTTTGGGTTGAATGCGGTAGTTGTTGTTCCGAAAAACAACAACCCAGTCAAAAACCGTGCAATTATTGAATGTGGTGCCGAACTCGTGGAAGCCGGAACAACCTTTGAAGAAGCTTCCCAGAGAGTGGACCAACTCTGCCGGGAAAGATCATTGTATTACGCGCACCCTGCGAATGAACCGCTATTAATTAATGGAGTTGGTACTGAATTCCTGGAAATCATAGAAGATCTACCGGATATTGATGTAATGATCGTTCCGCTTGGCGCAGGAAGCGAAGCTGCTGCCGCCATTACAACGCTGCGTACATTTCGTCGAGATATAGAAGTTATTGCAGTACAAGCCAAGGATAGTCCGGCGGCATATAATTCGTGGAAAAAGAAGGAAATTTGCAATGCTCCCAATACTACATTCGCCGGCGGTTTTGCTACGGGAAAGGCTTACGAAATACCTTACTCAATCTATAAAGATGGTCTGGATGATTTCGTCCTGATTACTGAGGATGAGATATACCATGCTATAGGTTTGGCTCTTCACTACACACACAACCTTGCTGAAGGAGCCGGCGCATCATCGATAATGGCTGCATACAAAATAAGGGAAAAACTTAAAGGTAAAAATGTAGTCCTTCAAATGAGCGGTTGCAATGCCTCACCAAAGGAAATTGAGGAAGCCTGTAAGCGCAGTACATTTAAAACAGGGCAACCAGAGTAGAGAGACACATCCAATTTCTGCCCTATCCCTCCATTAATGCCAGTTTTGCACTGGTCTTTTACTGGGTATTAATCTGGCCTTGATTTTTGAGGAATTTCCGGCATAATTACGACCAGTTGTATGAATCTCCTTTTCAATCTTCACATACTCTAAAGTTCAGGTTACCTCATGGATAAACACCTTAAAATGTGCAAGCCTTGGTCCTGGCAGAACGTTAATTGTACTGTTAGGAGCATATGATTTTGTACCAAATCGATACTATTGTGAAATCGGGTTAGCAGCAACGATAGGAACATGAAAGTATACTTGAGTCATTAGCTTTACCAATTGCAAAAAAACACAGTAAGCAAACAGCTCAGTCGATCCTGTACGCATAGTGCTTCATTCGAAGCACATCCCTGACCTGTTCGAGCAATTTTTTGGGTTTGTGAGTGGTATT
>CAZENC010000047.1:0-14044 GCA_964513115.1 uncultured Desulfobacteraceae bacterium
TCCAAATAACGGAAGATATTGAGTTAAAGTACCACAGACCAATCGGTGCAATATTGCTGGATGATGGAGCAATTACCGGTCAACAGCTCAATGAAGTTCTCAGGGCAATGAATATTCCGGTTCTTGAGGACGAATGGTAAAAGGCGAAGACATCCGCAGCATTCATTTCCTCTCAAGGATTTTCCTGAATTTAGTATGATCCTTCGGCGTGTCGATGTCAAGGTCGTCGTATAACCCTTCGGGCTCCACCAGACAGGCCTGGTCGGCATATTTTTTAAAGAGGTTTCTTGCCCCCACATCCCCTTTTAAATTGCCTAACTCGTGAAACAATTTACGGCTGAATATAACAGGATGAGTTCGTTTTGTTTTCAACTGGATTGCCCCTAAGGGCAGACAGGAATCAATATACCGCCGGAGTAAAAGATCAATCAGATTGGCATCTATGTAAGGCATATCCGCCAAAAGAATCATTACGTGATCATGATTATCTTCTACCTCTGACAACCCGGCTATAATGGAAGAACTTATGCCCTTCTTGAACTTCCTGTTCTCGATAACCTTAAGGTTAGGGTGCTGAAGCACTTGTCCCAGTGTTGCTCGAATCTCTTCATACTTATGGCCCAAAACCAGGATTACCTCATCCAGATCAGACCTCAGCGCTTCATTGATTATGCCCTCGAGGAGAGTTTCTCCTCCGGCTTGAAGCAATTGCTTTGGCCTGCCCATTCGGGTTGACTCCCCTGCGGCAAGGACAATTCCAGCTACGCTTTCCCCGGCCCGGATCATGGCTTGCCTGTCTTATGACCTTTCTTTTGTTCCCTCTTTAAAACCGGCATCAAAAACCTTAAAATTCATCTCCTTAAAGCGATCCGGACTCACTCGATCTATTGTATTCCGGAGCTCTTCATGGGTAATCGGGCCTTCTCGGAAGGCGGAGAAAAAACCCAGCAGGGCTAAGTTGGAAGACATGGGCGCCCCCAGGTTCATGGCTATCTCCTCGGCCGGTACGGAGCGGTATATAATTCCCATTTTGTCCAGGAAAGATTTCACTTCAGGCCTGGGGAAACGTTCTGTTTTTGCATTGGCATATATGCTCCCGCCCCTGACAAGAAAGGGGATATTGCGATAGGCCTCGTTTTCTTCCAGGGCCAGCAGATAATGGGCCGAACCTGTCCTTACAAGGCTGCTTTTCACATCCCCGAGCCTGAGGTGGGAAATGACCGAACCTCCCCTCTGGGCCATGCCATGGGTCTCCGCCCCCATGGTCTTTAACCCCTTTTTCAGTGCAGCCTGAGCCAGCACCTTGGTCATGAACAAAATTCCCTGGCCCCCTAATCCGCCTAAAACAATATTGACAGTCTCCATGGATTTTTTCTCTTACCTGTTGCGTGTTGAGGGTTAAAAGCCTCATAACATCCTGCCTCATAACTCGCAACTTGATTGGTTAGAAATTTCCTTTTTTGAGATTGCTTCGCTTTGCTCGCAATGACAAGATCAGCATCTCAATGTCATTGCGAGGAGCGATAGCGACGAAGCAATCTAAATTACAACGACCTATAACCTCCTTAAAGTCATGCTTCGACGATCGCACCCTTTGGACAGACCTGCAAACAAACTCCACATTGAACACAGAGGGCCTGATTTACAGCGGTCCTTCCCAGTTCCTCGTCCTTATACAGGGCCGGGCACTCAAACCGGTCAAGGCAGAAATTACATTCCACACAATCTTCCGTCACCATCACCTTTTTTGGCTCGGGAATTGCCTCCTTCCTGTATGCAATTACACAGGGATGACGAGCGATAATGACTGCAATGCCTCCTGCCGGATCCTTCACGTATTTGGTAGCCTTTTTCAATATCCCTGACATGGCCTTTATGTCATAAGGATCAACCACCTCGATAAAGTCAATACCGCAGCCGGCAACCGCCCTTTCCAGTGTAATGGCCTTACCTTTGGTTCCGTCCGCCCTTATACCCAAGCCCGGGGTCGGCTGCATCCCGGTCATGGCCGTGATCGCATTGTCCAGAATCACCAGGACAAAACGTGCATCGTTGTATACCGCATTTAAAAGCCCCGCTGTTCCGGAGTGAAAAAAGGTGGAATCCCCTATGGTAGCCACAATAGGCTGTTCAACCTCATCCTGGGCAAAGGCGTGGTAAAAACCGGACGCCATGGTTATGGCGGCACCCATGTCCAGACAAGTATCTACACCACCCAAATTAAGCCCCAGGGTGTAACAGCCTATGTCAGAGGTAAATATTGCCTTTGGTCTGCCCTTTCGGATAGCAAAAAACGAGGCCCTGTGCGGACAACCCGGGCAGAGGGTGGGCCTGCGCACCGGCAGGTCCAGGCCTCTTACCAGTTCAAATGCCTCCTTGTCTCCACCGCCCGTAAGAGGTTTCAAATCGAGTTCTTTGAGCACGTTACTGACCAGCCCGTAAATGACCTGCGGCACCAATTCACCTTCAGAAGGCACATGGCCTGAGAGACGACCCAGGACCTTTTCCCTGTCTCTCAAAAAATATTCGATCACCGTATCGGTTTCCTCAATAACAATCACCTTTTTGCATGCTGCCATGAACTCGAGGGCCAGGCCTTCGGGAAAAGGATACGGAGTACCGATCTTGAGCACGGGGATGTCTTTTCTGTCTCCTTCGGACAGGATATCGCTCACAACAGAGTAAGGGACGCCTCCAGCAATGATGCCTAGCGGACACTTTTTCCCGGGCTTAAGATCATGGAAGTTATATGCAGTTAATTTTTCGAATCTGCGTGCAATTTTTCTTAATTTTTCGTTTAACTCCCCGTGGAGGATGAAACGGAACCGGGGTGTTGCCGCCCACCTGCCGGGATTTTTTTCAAAGGATGCCTTTTTATCATTGTTTTTAAGGGAACCACATGAAAGATTTTGTCGGGCATGACACACGCGGATAGCCGGTCTCAATATGACGGGGATCCTGAATTCCTCCGAAATATCCATGGCCAGCCTGGCCATTTCACGGGCCTCTTGAGGGTTGGATGGGTCAAATACGGGGACCTTTGCCAGCCGGGCCATGAAACGGGTGTCCTGCTCGGTCTGCGAGGAATGGGGACCGGGATCGTCACAGGAAACGATCACGAGGGCCCCTGTCGTGCCGGTATAGGCAGCGCTCATTAAAGAATCCGCCGCCACGTTCAGTCCAACCTGCTTCATGCAGCAGGCCGCCCTCTTCCCGGAAATCGCTGCAGCATATGCGTTATCAAGGGCCACCTTCTCATTGGTTGACCACTCCACGTATGTATTAAGGCCTTCCGATTTAACCAGACGAACCACCTCGGGCAGAATTTCGGAACTGGGCGTGCCCGGATAAGAGGTCACAACCTGGCAGCCACCCTCCATAAGTCCCAGCGCAACCGCCCCGTTTCCTAAAAAAATCTCATCTCGCATCACGATTCCTTTTTCTTCCTCTCTTTTGCCTTATCAATCATTTTCAAAAGGCCTTCAACTTTAGGTCTTGGGAGCGCAAATATTCGGGCAAGCTCTTCATTGGAGTAGTTGCCTTCCAGAAACTTATTGATATCTATTCGGTTCTGCCAGCAACCGACTATCCATCCACAGGGGAACATGTTATTCTCGGAACGGCAGTACAAAAAATTGACGTCGCCGCCCACCCTGGGGCATCGAATTATCCTATCGTCGTACTGTTCAATCACCCTTTTTTCCTCCATGGTAAAAAGGCGCACTCACAGTCCTGACTGAATAGGCTGTGAGTACGCCGCTAAAAGCTATTAACTTTTTAAGGCCTCATGCTCAAACCGGTATCTTGGGCAGTTCAGCCTGGGCTTTTTTGACCTCTTCCTCGGGATAAGGATAATTCACCAGTTCACCCGACAGGTACTTGTCATAGGCGGCCAGGTCGAAGTGCCCATGTCCGCTGTGGGCTATCAGGATTGTTTTTGCTTCTCCGGATTCCTTGCATTTAAGGGCTTCATCAATGGCCACCCTCACATTGTGACACGGCTCAGGTCCTGTGATAATTCCCTCAGTGCGGGCAAACTGTACCCCGGCTTCGAAGGTGGGAACCTGGGGCGTAGCTACGGCTTCAACCAGGCCCAGCTCACGAAGGTGACATATAATGGGCGCCATCCCGTGATAACGCAATCCGCCAGCATGGACCGGAGGAGGAATAAATCCGTGCCCCAGGGTATGCATCTTGAGCAGAGGTGTCAACCCGACCGCATCACCAAAGTCATATGCATATAATCCCCTGGTCACTGTAGGGCAGCTTTCAGGCTCAACACAGATGACGCGCAGGTCCGGTTTTTCCCCGCTGATCTTATCCCTGATCCAGGGCAGAAATTGGCCGGCGAAGTTGGAGCCTCCGCCAATGTTGCCCACGATAATATCCGGATAGGCATCTGCCATCTCCATCTGTTTCCTGGTCTCCTCTCCAATGATAGTCTGGTGAAGCAGGACATGGTTGAGCACACTGCCCAGGGTATAGTGGGTATCATCACGGCTTACGCATTCCTCTACTGCCTCACTGATAGCGAGCCCCAGGCTGCCGGGGCAATCAGGCCATTTTTCCAGCATGTCGCGTCCTGCTTGGGTTTCCGTGCTGGGGCTGGGGATACATTTACCCCCCCAGACCTCCATTGCTATACGGCGATAAGGCTTTTGGTCATAACTAATCCTGACCATATAGACCTTGATCTCAACATCAAAGAACGCACCAGCCATACTCAGGGCGCTCCCCCACTGCCCGGCGCCCGTCTCGGTGGTTAAGCGTTTGATGCCCTCTTTCATGTTATAGTAGCATTGGGCTGTAGCAGTATTGGGCTTGTGGCTACCGGCCTGGTTTGTTCCCTCGTATTTGTAGAAAATCTTGGCCGGTGTGTCCAGGGCCTTCTCCAGACGATATGCCCGGTGTAATACTGTCGGCCGCCAGGTACGATAGACATCCTGCAGCTCCTCGGGGATCTCAATCCAGCGCTCGGTGCTTACCTCCTGCATAATAAGCTCCATGGGAAAAAGCGGGGCCAAGTCATCCGGAGTTACCGGCTGGCCAGTTCCCGGGTGCAAAACCGGCGGTAAGGGCTCCGGCAAATCGGCCTGGATGTTATACCAGTGGGTCGGCATGTCCTTTTGGTCAAGAAAAAACATTGCTCTCTTCATTTTCCCCTCCTTGTCTTTAGATTGTCAGTTTTGGTCCGTTTTGGCTTACCATGAAGCCACTGCCATAACCCAGTAAACCTACGCTCACCTCCTCAAATTAGATTTCCCGATAAGATTATCTTCATTCCTGTTTATGACCGCTGTCTCCCAATAAGTATTCAGTTAGCAGGTTCGTGGCATTCTTGAGACCAAGAACCACTGCTTAACGCTCTTAATACCGTACGCGGTTTTACGTTGAAAATTCAAGAACCTGGGCGCGTAGACAAAGATTGAAGGACTACTATTAAATATAATCGCTTTGCGATTTTAAATGACTAAAAAGGAAATTCAGATGTGATCAAGTTACATCAGAAAGAGCTAACACAATCCGCAAGTAAAAATCCCATAAAACGGAAGTATCGCCCAAAAAAAGCCACCGAAATGTATGTGGTTGCGGCAATGCCATACAACATAAGAACTGAAATTGCCCGGCAAAGTGCCTGTGAGGTTAATGGTTTTGGCGTTCAAAGTCAAATGGTATTTTCTCACACTGCATCCAAGTATTTATTTCTATCCTCCATAAAACTCTTGTAGATCTGATACTGTTCTGTGTCTTCGTAATCAATCTGCTTAACAGGCACATGGTCGAAGCTGTATATCTTCGCCCCAGGACATGCCAAAAGTATTGGAGAATGAGTGGCGACTATAAACTGGGCGTGCCCGGCCCGGCTCATGTCCTTGAGCACCGTAAGCAAATCCAACTGGGTTTTAGGTGAGAGGGCTGTCTCAGGCTCATCCATAAAGTAAATCCCTTTTATTTTGTAGCGAGCCTTGAAAAACGACATAATGGACTGGCCATGGGACTGGGTCACCAAGGATTTGCCCCCGAAATACTCAAGTGATCGAGGATCTGCAGCTGCCCATTCGTCCAAGATTTGGGCAAAATTCCGGAATGTCTCGGACGCGAAAAATGAACCGTGCACAGGACCGTCAGTCCATTCTATATCAATAGCCTCATAGAGCCTTTGCTCATAGAAATTGACTTTAAATCGTTTTCTCTCAATGCATCCCCATATGTATATGCCGCATCTGTGAGTTAAGGCTTCAAGCAAAGTTGATTTCCCGGTACCATTTTCCCCTGTAAAGAATGTCACTGGAGAGTCGAACAAGATGCTTTTTGTCTCATGGAAAATGTTCAGGTTGAAAGGATAGTGTTCTGTAGTCGGAAATTTTTCTGGATAAAGATCGACTCTTCTAATATGCATGCCAATATCTCCAAACGTTTAACTAGTTTAAAGCGGGAATTGGCCTCGCCCACCCACGCCCTATCATAAATACCTTACTTCATATAGGAAAAGAAGTCCAACCCGCTGAGGTTGAAAACCTGCATTCAAATTAATTTAGCTGGAGGAATTTATAGATACAAAAGGCCGAAATCGCATCAAGGCAATTTAGACCTTACATTATGTCTCAAAAAACCTAAAATTACTACAAGTGGTTACTAAGTGGATTGGTGCAGATATATCAGTAGTTTGTTATACATGAAGGACGGTATGCTTTTTGACTTACAAAGTCAAATAATATTTCAATAATCCTCTCCCAGCAGATTTACATTACCAATTCGAACATGCTTCAGACCGCAATTATAAGCAACCTCCTTGCAGCGCAGGGCGTCATTTCGTGAGGTGGTAGGAAGGTCCCTAAAATAAAAATGGGGATGGAAAGCAAGCAGGCTGATCGGAAAGAAGGTGGCCCAACTGCCATATGACACCGCTTTTCATTAAAGTCCTTATGTTATATAGCTTAGTGCCTGCCTGCGCATTGAAATAGACTGATCGGAAACCTTCGGAAACCTCTTTCAGGCTGTAAACCTCTTCCCCTGATGCGCACCCTGCCGACCAGACACGTATTTTTTTCACGCGTTTTTCAATAAGCCCGGGCAATATCTCTGCTTCCAGGACCTCCCATAGTTTTCGATCACGAAAAAAGCGGCTGATGGATACGGTCATCAGAAGTTCGCACTCATGCCTCAACTTATCGCTTCTGTCCAGTTCAAGCAGATATGCTGAAATATCATGACAGCCCAGAGAATGCATATGGCGCCGGATCCGCTTCTTGACCCCCTTTCTGACCTTCCTATACCCTCCCCATGATAGCCCGAAGTATTGCAGAATCTGTCTAAATTGCTGATCATCCATAAAACGTATAACTTTATAATATTTTGTTATCGTTCAAAACCGTTCACACGGGATATGAATTCATCCCTTCCGTGCATGTATTATCAAGTCAAATGTTGAAATTATGACCGATCTTATCTACTAAGAAAAGAATCCGCACCCAAAGGGCTGGGCTTTGTATTTAGAACCCCATAGTGGTTTCAACTACAGCATATAAAAAACCCTCTGCCCCGTGCCGCGGCCCGAGTCGTGGTCTGCACGGCAACGGGTTATTGGAATCCACATCCTTCGGTTCAAGCAGAACGTAGGCAGGGCCGCTTGTCCATCCTCCGCAGTAGCCTGCTACGGAGGACGGGCAGCGTAGGAGTAGATGCGGACTGGAGAAGTGTGTTTTTCATTCAAAAAGGCCCATTAGCCTTTTCAATCTTTTCACTGCAATAGGCAGTACCTCTCCGATTACCTCACTGAATCTGAGATGAGCATACCTATCCAGTGGAGTTTCGCCCCTATTGATTATGACCAGCCTTGCGCCGGCACGATGTGCCTCCATAGGCATATCGGCAGCTGGCGTTACCACAAGGCTGGAACCTACGACTACAAAAAGATCGCTCTTTCGCGAATGTTCAAAAGACAGAATGAGGTCCTTTTCCGGAAGGGACTGGCCAAAATCAACCACGCTGGAAGTAAGTGTTCCGCCGCACTCACAAACGGCTCGCCCGACTGAGCTGTCGATTGTTTTTCCGCACCTCTCGCATCGAAGTTTTGTTATATTCCCATGCAGTTCGGCCAATAATTCAGGCGGGATTCCTGATTTCAAATGGAGGTTATCGACATTCTGCGAGATGATGAATTTAAGCTTCCCCAACCTTTGAAGCTCCGCAACGGCCATGTGGCCTTTGTTAGGATCAACTGAATCCCATGATCTGGTCATGGGTTTAGGTGCAAGTCCCTTATCACGCCGAGTCCATAATCCATCGGGTCCCCTGAAATCGGGAAGGCCCGATTCCGTACTGATCCCGGCTCCCGTAAAAACAACCGGATATCGGGACTCATACAGCCATCGGGCAAGGGCCTGAATTCTCTTATCGAGATCCTTTTCCATAACTTCTGCGTTTACAAGTAAACAATCCCCCCAAAGGGCGCGGCTTTGTATTTCGCACCCCATAGTCATGTTCCACCACTACCGCATACTTATAGGAGGCGAAGGACTGGGACTCTTCGAAAGGCCGCATCTTTCGGATAAAAACCCCTCTGCCCCGTGCCGCGGCCCGAGTCGTGGTCTGCACGGCAACGTGCCAATGGAATCCACGTCCTTCTGTTACAGCAGACCGCAGGGAAGGCCGCTTGCAGCGTAGGAGTAGATGCGGACTGGAGAAGAGTGCCAAGCCGAGCTATTTGACCGGCGGTAACAACCAATATAATCCCACCTAAAGGGCGGGACTTTTTTCCCAAGTCAAGACCAAAGCGATTTTACTAGGAGCCTGTCGGATAACCGGTTCTATTGGAGGCTGATGGAAAATCTCCAGATACAAGGCATCCGAAATCCCGAGGAATGAGGCGTACATAGAAGTACTCCGCAATGACGAGGGATGAGGATAACGCAGTAGATGGTGGTTTTCCGACAGCCTCCTAGGTTATCAAGATTTGTTGCATTATAGCATTAGAAGATGTAAAAAATCACGCAAAACAGCCTTAGGCTGAAATGGGTAAAAAGGTTTTTAGAACAACTTATGGATTCTATGGAAATTATCCAATTTTACGAAAACTGCTGTCTCTGTCCTCGTTACTGTGGGGTAAGCCGTGTTTATGGTGGAGAAAAAACCCGGGTGGGTTTTTGTGGGGAAACGGATCAGCTAAGAGTGGCTTACGTAGGGCCCCATTTCGGGGAAGAACCTCCGATCACAGGCAAAAATGGCTCAGGTACGGTCTTTTTCACGGGTTGTTCCCTCAGATGTTCTTTCTGTCAAAATTACCAGATTTCACATCAGCGCGTGGGAAGTAATATAAGCCCGGAGGAATTGCTCAAGAAACTGGAAAACATGATCCGGCAATACCATGTCCACAATATCAATTTTGTAACGCCGGATCATTTTTTCCCTCATGTATTCAGTATCGTATCCCTCATGCGCGAAAATGCCTTTGATCTCCCCATTATCCATAATCTCTCTGGATACGAGTCCGTAGAAATATTAAAAACGGCTGAAGATTATGTTGACATTTATCTTCCGGACTTTAAGTACTCGCATTCGTCTCTTGCTGCCGAGCTGTCAAAGTGCCCTGATTATCCTGAAGTGGCGCTGGAGGCCCTTGCTGAAATGATCAGACAAAAAGGCCTTCTTGATGTCTGCTCTAACGGTGACACTCTGGCGAGAAAAGGTGTTTTGGTCAGGCACCTGATACTGCCCGGCAAGGTGGAAAATTCAATTGATGCTCTGACAACCCTTTTTGTGGAATTCGGCAGCGGGTTACCACTGAGTCTTATGTCCCAATATTACCCTGTCATCGCAAACAGGGACCACGATCTGAACCGTTTTATATCAAAAGAAGAATTTGACCTGGTCTATTCCCATGCCAGAGATCTGGGCTTTGAGCATCTTTTTGTACAGTTTCCTGAAAAAGATGTTTCGCCAAAACAGGGAACCTCTTCTTTTTTACCCGATTTCACAAAGGCCCAACCATTTGAATAAACTGAAAAAGAAATGGGGTGCCAAAAGATTGGAACAGTTTTAAGCTGTCCTGGTTTACCCGGCAACTTCCTTTATTGACATAAAAACACGCTTTTGTTAAAAAAATCAAATTGTTGCAAATTATGGACGAAACCGTAAAATGAAAACTGCATACCTCGACTGCTTTTCAGGCATTAGTGGCGATATGTTCATAGGCGCCCTTATCGATGCAGGGCTTTCCTTTGAAGAACTTGACCGGAAGCTTCATACACTCCCCTTTGATGGCTATCGCCTTGAAATAAGAAAGGAGGCCCGAAACCTGATCTTCGGCACCAGGTTTCTAGTAATCCCTGAAAAAAAGGAACAGCCCCACAGGAATCTCGAAGCTATTCGAGATATCATAGATCAGGGAGGCTTTAGCAGGGCAGTCAAAAAAAAGACTGTTGAGATATTCGAGGATCTAGCCAGGGTTGAAGGAAATGTCCATAATTTACCGCCGGAAGAGGTCCATTTCCACGAGATAGGCGCAGTGGATTCGATCATTGATATTGTCGGTACGGTCTATGGCATAGAAACCTTGGGGATTCAAACACTTTCTGCCTCTCCCCTTCCCCTTGGCTCAGGGTTTGTAAAGACAGCACACGGCAGGATACCGGTTCCCGCTCCTGCCACAATTGCCATTTTAAAAGGCATCCCTGTTTTTGATTCAGGCCTGCATCACGAAATGGTCACCCCAACCGGAGCCGTCCTGGCAAAAGGGCTTGCCGGATCCTTCGGCCCTATTCCCCCAATGGTGATAGAGAATGTCGGCTACGGCGCAGGAAAAAGGAACCTGTCTGACAGGCCCAACCTGCTTCGAATCCTGATCGGGCATCAGCAAACCGAAGACCAAACGGATACGGTAGTAATCCTTGAAACCAATATAGATGATACAAACCCGGAATGGCTCGGGTATCTCATGGACCGTTTGTTTGATGCCGGGGCGCTGGATGTGGTTTTCTTGCCCATCCAGATGAAAAAAAACCGACCCGGTATCCAGGTCCAGGTTATGGGCCGCCCCGAACAAAAAGATATATTGATGGAGATAATGTTTGTGGAAAGCACTACTCTGGGCATCCGATTCCGCTACGGTCAACGCAAGGTGCTGGAAAGCTGCGTGACGGAAACTGACAGCCCCTGGGGAAAAATCAAAGTCAAGAAGGTAACTAAAACGGATGGAAAGCCATTTCTCCTGCCTGAATATGAGGAGTGCAGGAAAGTTGCCCTGGAAAACAATCTGCCGTTAAAGGAAATTTTTTACTGGGTCATGGCTTTGAACAAAGACAAGAAAATATAGCTATCACCTATCCCGTAACAGGCCGTCTTAAAAAACCGCTAATCCGCCCGGCCAAAAAAGAAGCGAGAAAGCAAATACCTGCTTGATGTCAAAATCTCAATCAGATAATTTTTCAATACCGGATATCTTCAGAAAATCCGGTTTTTATGAAAAGGCTGCGTTGGCACTGTCCACCTGGTTCGGTACCGGCCTTCTACCGGTAGCGCCAGGAACATTTGGAACAATTGCTACAGCGCCCCTTATCCTGGGTTTAAATATCCTTGGAATATGGTATAGTGTCCTTGCCCTGGTGAGCATTACAGCTATCGCTGTCTGGGTCTCAGATGTGAGTCAGGACTTACTGGATAGAAAGGATCCTCCTGAGGTAGTCATTGACGAAGTTTCCGGCTTTTTGGCAACCATGTTCCTTTTGCCTCATACCTGGCTGGCCCTTGCCATGGGATTTGTGCTGTTCCGGTTTTTTGACATTATCAAACCTTATCCTGTAAAAAAGGTTGAAAGGTTTAGGGGTGGATTAGGGATCGTCATGGATGACCTGTTAGCGGGTTTTTATGCAAATTTGTGTGTGAGAATAATCCTTTTTTTATTGGATAGGACGTAATCAATTAATATTAAACCGCGGGTTCACCATTGACCCGGCAATTTGAATGTAAATCCACCGGAGACGGAATAGCTGAGCCAAAAAAAATACAGATATCATGCAAGGCGAAATTATTACAATAGGTAACGAACTTACTTCGGGCCGGACACTTAATCTGAACGCCTGGTATGCCGCCGGGAGACTCACTGCCTCAGGACTTAGCGTGAGCCGTATTACATCCGTGGGAGATGATTTCAATATGGTCTCCGATGCCCTTAAAAAGGCGATAAAGACATCTCGCTTTGTTATTGCAACGGGCGGACTCGGCTCGACCGAAGACGACATAACCAATGAAATTGTGGCAAAGGCCTTGAAAAGACCCCTATGTCTTGACCGACAGATGTTTGAACAGATCAAGAGCCATGCTGAGGCGAGGGACATGAAAATTACGCCATCTCTTGAGAAAATGGCGTGGATGCCGGAAGGTTCGAAAATGCTGAATCCCGAAGGCACTGTGTGTGGTTTTTCACTCATGGAAAAAGACGTTCGCCTCTATTTTCTTCCAGGAGTACCGGATCAAATGCGCTATCTCTTGGATAAGTTCGTGCTGCCCGAAATCTTGACCATTTACAAGACACTTCCTGTAATGAGACAAAAAATACTGAAGTTATATGGACTTAATGAGCCGAGCATTGCCGAAATTCTCAAAGAACTCCAGGTAAAAACAGCCGGTATCATTCTGGGATTTTATCCCCATTTTCCCGAAAATCACATCACCATCAGCCTTCGCGGCAATGACGAGCCCACTGTTACGAAAGAACTGGACAGGGTTGAAAAGGAAATAAGACGCCTTGTGGGTTCCTATATCTTTTCTGATGCAAATCATGGTATGGAAGACGTGGTCGGCCATATGCTCGCGGAAAAAAAACTGACCATATCCGTTGCCGAATCGTGTACCGGTGGCATGATAGGTCATAGGCTCACGAATGTTCCAGGAATTTCAGCACATTTTCAGGGCGGGATTGTTGTTTACAGCAACCAATCTAAGGCAGAACTCCTGGGTGTCCGAAAAGAAACCCTTGAAAAATACGGGGCTGTAAGTGATGAGACCGTAAGAGAAATGGCCTTCGGGGTAAGGAAATATTTTAAAACAGATCTCGGTCTGGCGGTAACGGGTATTGCCGGTCCTAATGGTGGAACCAAAGAAAAACCAGTAGGGACAGTTCATATCGGTCTTGCAACTAAAAACAATACCTATTCGGGGAAATATCGTTTCTGGGGCAACAGGGAGCAGGTCAAGTCAAATACCTCAATGATGGCCCTAGACTGGGTTAGAAGGTGGCTTAATGGAGATGCGTTCCTTCCTGGCATTTGAAATGCCCGTTAAGATAAGGGAAATCGTTTCCCGCACCTCAAAAGAAATGAAAAAGCTTCCTCTGGATGTCCGATGGATCAGGTTAGACAATATCCATATTACGGTAGTTTTTATGGGAGATATTTCCGAAGATGATCTCATGCCAATAGGGGAGGTGGTATCAAAAATATGCAAGCAATACGGTCCCTTCAATGTCACTTTGACTGGAAGCGGGATTTTTGGTAGCCTGCGCAACCCAAGGGTCCTCTGGATCGGGTTAGACGGTGATCTTACAAAAATGTCATATTTCAGAAATTCCCTGCAAAAAAACCTTAAGCCCTTTGGAATAAAGGAGGAAAAGCGCAGGTTTAAACCGCACCTGACCCTTGGCAGGTTTCGGAAAGACACCGGGTCCAGTGTGGATATGGATGAACTTTTGTCAGAATATAAGAATATAGCCAGTCCAACATGCGCCGTTGAAGAACTTATTCTATTTAGGAGCGAACTAAGGCCGGGCGGGGCTGTTTATTCAAGTTTAGAGGCTTGGCCCCTTACGGGAAGCCACTAAGAGATAGTACAGAGTGCCTAAGGTTACATAAGAAACAAATTTTTGTCACCTTAGTGACTTTAAACTTCACCTCATTCACAAAAATGGGAGGTTATACCTATGGACAGAGAAAGAGCGGTTGAACAGGCCATTTCTCAGATTGAGAAGCAATTCGGTCGAGGTTCAATCATAAAAATGGGGGAGGAAAAAATCATGGACATCCCGGCCATCTCCACAGGATCGCTTGCC
>CAZENC010000048.1:0-13847 GCA_964513115.1 uncultured Desulfobacteraceae bacterium
TGGTTTCAGATGAACTCTTTGACCTGAAGTGGCGGCCGGGCTTTTCAGATCCATTAATGAGAAAGACATCGCGTTCGGCTGCAGAAATACTTCTGAATATTGCAGGTTCATTAACACGAGGTAGCTAAAGTCTCCGGTATTGTATTTTTTTACAAGGATTCTCGAGAAATGCCAAAAATAATTGAGGAAATTGAAGATCTGAAAGAAAGGATCAGGTACCACAATCACCGTTATTATGCCCTGGATGATCCGGAGATATCCGATGCCGAATATGACAGGCTTTTTCAACGGTTACTGGATCTGGAACGCCAGCATACAGGTCTTGTGACCCCAGACTCCCCCACTCAAAGGGTTGGGACGAAGCCCCAAAAAGCCTTTTCTCAAGTCAAACATCGAGTTCCCATGCTCAGCCTGGAAAACGGATTTTCTGAAAAAGACATTATTGATTTTGATAAGAGGATCAAAAAATTCCTCGGGCATACGCCCGATTTTCAATACACTGTTGAACCCAAGATGGATGGTGTGGCAGTTGAGCTGGTCTATGAACATAGCTCTCTTTCCGTGGCCTCCACAAGGGGCGATGGATATATTGGAGAAGACATCACCGGTAATATTAAAACTATTTTATCAATCCCCCTGACCCTTACACAACCTGAAGGAGGAAAACCCATACCGACCCTCTTGGAGGCAAGAGGGGAGGTGTATATGGAAACAGAAGCGTTTGAGGCCCTAAATGGCAACCGGTTAGACAATAACCTTCAGGCCTTTGCCAACCCCAGGAATGCGGCAGCAGGTTCACTAAGACAGCTTGATTCAAGAGTAACCGCAAAAAGACCTCTCAATATGTTCTGCTATGGTATCGGAGAAATCAGCGGCCCGGAATTTGATACCCAGTACGAACTGATGCTTTCTCTTCAGCAATGGGGGCTAAGGGTCAACAGGCCGTATCTCAAGATATGTAACACAATCGCGGAGGCTGTAGATTACTGCCATCATCTTGAGAACATAAGAAACCAATTTCCTTTTGAAATCGATGGGGCTGTCATAAAGGTGAACCAGTTAAAACTGCAGGCCCGGCTTGGCCAGAAATCCAGAAGCCCTAGATGGGCCCTTGCGTTTAAGTTCAAATCCACCCAGGAAACAACGAAAATCATAAAGATTGATATCCAGGTAGGGCGGACCGGTGCACTGACACCAGTTGCTCACCTCGAACCGGTTCAAATTGGGGGCGTTCTGGTAAAACGTGCGACCCTCCATAATCAGGAAGAAATTAGAAAAAAGGATATCCGCGAATTGGACACGGTAATTGTCCAGAGGGCAGGGGAAGTTATCCCTGAGGTCGTCAAGGTTGTTAAATTAAAAAGAACCGGAGTTGAAAAAAAATTTGTCATGCCGACCCGGTGCCCTGTATGTGCCACTAAGGTGGTAAAAAAGCCGGGTGAAGTTGTATTAAGATGCCCGAACCCTGACTGTTCTGTTCAGATCAAGGAATCCCTGAAGCATTTCGTTTCTAAAGGGGCCATGGACATCGATGGCCTTGGTGATAAAATAATTGCCCATTTGCGAGATAAGGGGATGGTCAAAGAGGAGGCGGATATATATGGCTTGCGCTTTGAAGACCTAATTAAACTGGATAAAATAAAGGAAAAATCTGCAAACAACCTCCTTCAGGCCATAGAAAAAAGCAAAAAGACCACACTCGCCAAGTTCATTTTTGCGCTCGGAATCAGACATGTCGGGGAGCACGTTGCTCAACTACTTGCAAATCATTTCAAAAGCCTCGAAAATATTCAAAATGCTACAAGAGAAGACCTGGAATACCGAAAAGGAAAAGGCGGTGTTAAAGACACTGGCATCAAGGGTATCGGGGAGGAAATAGCCGGGAGCGTTGTTTCCTTTTTTGAAGACATTCAAAACAGGCAAAACATAAAGCGCCTGATTGATGCCGGAGTACGACCTGAAGAGGTTTTTTCAGTTGCCTCGTCATCCCCTGCTACAGAAAAGACCTTCGCCATAACAGGATCCCTCCGTTCCGTTTCACGTTCTCAGGCCAAGGATCTCATTCAGAAAAAAGGGGGGAGACTTTCCCCCTCCGTAGGCGTAAGTACGGACTATCTGGTCGTAGGGGAATCTCCCGGCTCCAAATTTCGGAAAGCCAAAGATCTGGGCATTACAACCCTTAATGAGGATGAGTTTTTCAGGCTCCTGGAACAGGAATAAGGCTGATAAAAAACCAGACTATTGACAACATTATACGGCACTATTAAAAAGATAGTTCATGGGCAAAATCAGGGTGCGTCTAGTCATAGAGGGCAGAGTTCAAGGGGTATTTTTCAGAGACTCCACTCGCAAGGAGGCCCTTTCCCTGGGTGTTTGCGGTTGGGTCAAGAACCGCTCAGATGGGGCGGTTGAGGCCCTTGTAGAGGGGCCTGAAGACAAGGTGAAAAAACTGGCTAAATGGTGCCATCAAGGACCGCCTTACGCCCAAGTGACCCGGGTTCATGAGACACAAGAGGAATGGGAAGGCGAATTCAGTTCTTTTGACACTGTTTTTTGGTGATAGGTTCTCAGTTCTTGTTCCTGTCTGCGTTTGCTAATCAGGCGTGCGAGATGTGATTCATAATAAACTTATAAATTAAAGGAAGACATCATATGCGAAGACAATATCTGGTTGGAATATCTTTTATCATTCTGCTGCTACTTCTCATCCCATTTTCCGGGTGTACCAAAACAAAATCCGCGTTTCAGAAAGTCCTGCCGGAATCAATGACCAAGAAGAAAAGACCGTCAAACCCGGATCTTAAAAAACGTGTAATGGTCCTTCCATTTATTGACCTCGCCGGGCTCGGGCCGGAAAGGGAATCGAAGATAACCGGCGAATTTTTGGCTGCCCTGAGGAAATCCCGCGATTTATTGCTTTTTGAGTCTCCGAAAGGTGTTGTTTCGCCCTCTAAAAATAAATTATGCAAATTGGGGATTGTTAAACCAGAACATGAACTTCTTAAAAAGGCTGAGGATCTGGGCATGAATGCAATAATCGCCGGCGTTGTGAATCCGATCCAATCCGCAAACAGGAAGACCGGCATTTGGTTTTTGAGCAAATCCAACAAGATCTACGAGATTTCCGTGGTCATTAATGTATTTGATATCATGAGCAAGACACTGGTGCTAAACAATCTCGAATCAGAGGAGGAATGGGCCTCTTTGGGTGACAAGGCCAAAATCCAAGACGAAAAACAGATTGTTGATGAACTTCTGCGAAAAAATATGACTCGAATACTGGACCGCCAGGCTTCGGCAGTTTCAAAAACATTATCGAATGATCCTTGGACAGGTATAATACTTGCCGTTGAAAAGAACACCATTAAAACTACTGCGGGAAAAGATATCGGGCTACGCCCAGATCAGCACTTCACAGTTTTCGCACGAGGAGAATCCATTTCCTCGGAAGGTGGCCAGTCTTACAGTCTCTTGGGCGAGAGGATAGGTGAAATAAGGGTTACTTCTATCATGGAGGACCATTCACTGGCAGTGCCCGTAGAGCAAGGCCCGTTTTCACCCGGCCAACCCATAAGGATGTCACATTAGCTGAGCATCTCCCTGGCATGGGCCACGGCACTAGGCGTAATTTCACGTCCACCCAAAAGCCGAGCAATCTCCTGGACCCTCGATTCGGAATCCAGCTCTGATATTGTGGCCTGAGTTCGCGCGTTTATAATTTGTTTTATCACCAGGAAGTGTGTTTTGCCCTGGCTTGCTATCTGGGGCAGGTGGGTGATGCATAATATTTGGTGATATTCTGCCAAAGACAGGAGCTTTTTCCCAACCACTTCTGCCGTGCCACCGCCGATACCCGAATCAACCTCGTCAAAAATAACCGTTTCTATGGAGCCGGTTCTTGCCAGGATTGTTTTCACTGCAAGCATTAGCCTGGAAAGCTCGCCTCCTGATGCTATCTTTGCAAGCGGCCTCAAATCCTCTCCCACATTTGGACAGATCATGAATTCCACTTGGTCAATACCATCGGCCCCAATCCTCCCAATTTCCGGTAAACCCAGGCCTTTTTGATCATGAGCTTCCTCATTGAACCTTACCCGGAATTTTGTCCCAGGCATGTTAAGGTACTTAATTTCATTTTCAATGGCCTTTTCCAAAATTATCCTGGTCTTTTTCCTCTTTTTTGAAAGCTCCAAGGCCTTTTCTGTTAAATTTGCTTCTAATATCTTTCGTTTGTTTTCAAGTTCACCAAGCCCTTTCCCTTTTTCGTCAAGATCATACATCCTGGTGGCAAGCTTATCCTTGAACTCCAGGATATCTTCCAAAGCCGGGCCGTATTTTCGCTTGAGCCTGTTTATCTGTTGAAGCCTTTCCAATACCTCTTCCAGTCTATCTGGATCCAGGTGGATCGTTTTTTGAAAATCCCTGAGAGAGAGAGAGGCATCCTCCAATTTTACTTCAATTTCAGCAAGGGAATTCCTGATGGAACCGAGCCTATGATCGATCTCAGCCCCCCTATCCATTCTCTTGGAGCATTGGGAAACAGAAGATAGGACTGAATCATGTCTCTCATAGAGGGTCTGATACGCTTCCGTAACTATCTCCAACAATTCTTCAGCGTTTTGAAGGCGGCTCTTTTCCTGGGAGAGCATCTCGTCTTCCCCAGGTAGAAGCCCGGCCCTTTCAATTTCCTGTATCTGGAATTTGCTCAAATCCTGCTTCTCTCCTATCTCCTGGATCTCCTTTTCCATATCCCGGATTTCATCCTTTAAAGACTGGAGCCTTCTGAACATCTCACCCAGCTCCATCCGTTCTGCCGAAAGCCCGCCAAAATCATCCAACAGATAAAGATGATTGTCCGGCTTTAAGAGAAGCTGGTGCTCGTGCTGACCTGATATGCTTATCAATCTGGCACCCAAACGGGATAGCATTTGCAAGGTGGCCATTGAGCCATTAATGAGAACCTTGTTTCTGCCTTCTCGAAAAATGGTCCTTTTGATCAACAGCTCCCCGTCAAAGGCAAATCCGAACCCTGTTAACATCTCTTTCAAAACCTGATTCTCCGGAAAGCTGAAAAGGGCCTCTACGGTGGCCTCTTTGCAACCACTACGAATAAGATCTGCCGATGCCCTCCCTCCGAGGATAAGATTCATCGCATTAATAATGATTGACTTTCCTGCCCCGGTCTCCCCCGACAGGATATTGAGCCCCGGCCTTAGGGTCATCTCAAGATGTTTTATAATGGCAAAATTGGAGATGCTTAGTTGAGCAAGCATGGGTAATCAGGTCTGCTCCCACGTGACTCTTAGGACTTCCTGGTAGGTAGTCTTTCCATCCAAAAGCTTTTTAATCGCGTTTTCCCGAAGGGTTATCATCCCTTCCTTCCTTGCCTGGACACGAAGGGTTTCTGGATCAGTGTCTGCGGTTGCGAGGTTTTTAATGGACTCTGTGAAAGGAAGCACCTCAAGGATACCGGTCCTTCCGAGATACCCTGTGCCTCGGCACTTGATACAACCCTTTCCCTGATAAAGCACTACTTTGCCTTTTCTGGGCACCTCCAGACCCATCGCACTTAACTCAGCGCTTTCAATCTCAAAGGATTCCTTGCAGTGAATGCAAATCTTTCGTACAAGACGCTGTGCCATCACACCGATGAGCGTGGCCTGGATCAGAAATGAGTGTATACCTAAGTCAAGGAGCCTTGTAATAGCCGAGGGAGCATCGTTGGTATGGAGGGTAGAAAGGACCAAGTGCCCTGTCAACGCTGCCTGAATGGCATTCTCCGCTGTCTCAAGGTCCCTCATTTCACCTATCATTATAATATCCGGGTCCTGCCTCAGAATATTTCTCAAGATTGACCCAAAGGTTATACCAACCACGGGCTGCACTGCAATCTGGTTGAAATACTCATGTACCATCTCGATGGGATCCTCAATAGTCGTAATATTGATCTCAGGTGTTGAAAGCTCCCGAAGGGTAGAATAAAGGGTCGTTGACTTGCCGCTGCCTGTTGGACCGCATACAAGCACAATACCATGAGGCATGCTGATAAATTGCTGGAACCTTATTAAATCTCCCGATGAAAATCCGAGCTTTTCGAGGTCCTGGAACAGGATATCCGGATCCATAATCCTCATTACCACTTTTTCCCCAAAGGCAACAGGAATCGTGGATACCCTAATCTCTGCCTCCACGCCACCCTTATCGGTCTTAATCCGTCCATCCTGAGGCCTTCTCTTTTCAGCCATGTCTAAACGGGAAAGAGCCTTTATGCGACTTACAATAGCGGAGTGTACGGTCCTTGGAAGTGTATAAACTGTATGTAAAACACCATCAATACGCATCCTCACCAGGCTAACGTTCCTTTTGGGCTCCAAGTGTACATCGCTGGCCCGCTGGTCAAAGGCATAGCTCAGGAGATGATTTACGGCATTGACAATGTGCTGATCATCTGACGGGAGTTCGTCCGCGGATTTCAACCGAACATATTGTTCCAAATTGCCTAGATCAACAGAGGGTCCCGCGAACTCATGCTCTGCTGCCGTAATAGAACGCTTGAAGCCAAAAAACTCATTCATGAGTTTAATGATATCGCTCTTAGCGCTGACAACCGGTTCCACCTTCATATGACTCGCGCGGGAAATATCTTCGATGACCTCTACATCAAAAGGGTTTGCCATGGCAACGGTAAGGCATCTGTCCTTGACCTTTATGGGAAGGACCAGATGTTTCATGGCAAATGAATGAGGTATAGTTCCGGTTACCAGGTTGATATCCAGCTTCAAAGGATCAATCTTTTTGTAGGCAACACCCCATTCCTCCGCCAAAATCTGATAGATTGTCTCCTCATCAAGTTCCTTCTCAGGATCATCCGCTCTATCAAATTTCAGTGCAGCGATGACATCTACGATCGTTATGGGACTCAAAATTTTTGCCTTCGAAGAAGTGGAGGCCTGCCGCATGGACCGCAATTTCTCCAGCTTTGCCTGAAGTCCCTCCCTTTTTCTCAGGATCTCCTGTTCCTGTTCAACAGATACGAGTCCGCGTTTTATAAGGATATGGCATACACCTTCAGGAGAAAATGGGTTCTTCTGGGTTTCCGGCATTTAACAGCCCCTCTGCCAAAAAATATTACATGCAGGATCTTTTTCATGCAGGTGTTGGTGATCCTGAACAGCCCTCGGATGTGGTTATCCTATCACCTTGCTCGCCGCAATTAAAGACTTTTTTGATACGGGCGGGAAACCATGTGGCGAAAAATAGTTGATGATTACAACTGCAAACCTTGAAACTGACAACCCGAATAGTTACAAAAGGTTATGCCCTATTTAATCAACCAGATGGATTCAATTTTATTCTCTCCGTTCAGGATGTAGTAAACGGATTGGCCTTCGCGGAAGCCACTCCGTGATACGTTCATACCATCAGGAGTGTTGAAAATAGCGAAAGGGGAAAGTCTGTACCAGGTATCATTTATAACTATTTCATCTGTTGCAATTCTGTCAATTTGCCCCTGACCGCTAAATTCATCAGGATAATGCCGGGGCAAATCCGTTCTTTCTCTTGCCGCTCCCTGCACGGCACTTACACCTGCCAGCAGGCCAACTGCAATAAGGCAAATTCCAATCCTCATAAGGATACGCCTTTTCTTTTCGTGAGACATCTCCTCGTCCTCCTCGTGAATTATGCGTTTTAATCATGCTCTCTCCAGTAAATCATCCCGATGCGGGCCGACTTTTCAGTCAGTTCTTCAATAACTCCACCAGATGAACTGAAATACTTCTTTTCCGAATCAGTCCTGGGCAGTCTTAATATGACTGGGGGCTGAAGTCTTCCTTCATAGCGTCGGCCCGTAGGTGCGACCAATATATATTCACCGGGATTATCCGGGTCCTCTATGCGAATAAGATCATCCTCGTCAATAACTCCGTCGTCGTTAAGATCAAACTGCGCATAAGGGAGCCTCCCGCCGGTGCAGGCATCCATCTCCATAACCATTGAATCTCCTCCGGCGCTACAAGGGGAATCTGCTGGAGTATAGGCTATCAATACAACATTTCCGAGCCTGATGAGCAGGTCACTGACCACCCTCTCTCCGGTAGTGGGAAAGTCAAAATACCATCCCACATCGTTGACCGGGTCAGGATCATTGCCGGTACTGTTCGGATCACAGGGGATCGTCCCTGTATTTTCACCGCAGGATGAATCGCCAGGGTCCGTTGTGGTCTGCCAGTCTGGCTCGTTTACGCTTAATACCCTGACATAGCTGGTAACACCACCCACATCCACGTAGCCCTCAAATATGGATAACTGCTCTAACATGGTGATGTCATATAGCGGCTGGTTTGAAAGCAGAGGGGTCGATCCTCTATCAAAGGAACCTAAGTATTCCGTGTTGTCGTCATCTTCATATTGGTAGTCCCATATGCCGTACACGGTTTGCGTTGAGGTATCCAGAAGATCATCTCCTCCCAAATACATTCCCGTGCCAAAAACCACCAGTATTCCATCCTTCTCACAGTGAAACATGGCATCCGGTTTTGTTGTTATGTGTTGAGTTTCACCACCCGGGCCTTTGGCCTGAAATAGGGGTTGAGGGCTTGCTCCTGACTTATAGGCAACATCCCAGTCGTTAAAATTACTGCTGGTCAGATCAAATTTCCACAGGTTACCCTTCAGATCTCCAGCATAAACGAAATCAACCTTCTCATCAGAATCATAATCAACCAACAATGGGGTAGAAAGTCCGTTACATGATCCAACCTGCGTGTCTATACGCTTGAGCAGCGACCCATCCGACGGGTTAAGGATTAAAAGGACCGCATTGCTGTTTTCACTGTTATAGCCGTTACCGAATACAACTATCCACCGCGCATTGGTGGGGTCATTCGACTTGACGACAAATGCCTTGCTGAAAGTGTACCCCAGGTCGTCTCTTTCACTGGTAGTTGTACCTGAATTCGGGTATTCCCACATGACCCTGTTAGCCAGGATATTTTCCGAGCTAATGACACAGGGATCATTGGATACGCCTGATATGTCAAGACAGTAGTAACCCTTGCCACCTTTTCCCAGCCCGCCCACAAGTAATGTTTTCTGTACACTGGATACAATTACCCCGCTTTTCACGGAAGGCGTCAGGTCAACAAAAAATTTGTGCTGGTAATCGGGGTTCCCGAATTCCTTGATATTTTCATACACAAGATTCGGGACATAGGCAAAAAGCTCATGACCGTTTTCCGCATTAATGGCATGAAGCATTCCGTCGTTCCCGCCCACATACAAAACACCGTCCCTATGTAGAGGCGATGAGTGGACAATGTCCGCCAAGGGCTTCAAACGGCTCCTGAAGGGGCCACCGTTTTCCACCTCATGGGTTTCATCACCTCTCAAATAGTTTATCAGGTTCTCGGGTGTGGCTACAACCGGATCTCCCCAATCGGGCAGAAGGTAATTCTGCTGTTCCGTTGAGCCGCTGGTAGATATATTTGTATACCTGAATGGTATACCTGCGTGCGAAACGTCACTGTAGGTAGCCACTATCCGGCTGGTGTGCCCGTAGGTATCGAGATCGTTCTCCAGAATATCGACAGCCGACCACAGAGGAGTGTCCGTTACTCCGCCTGTAATTTCATCAATAGCATAGGATTTAACATCGCCGGTCATGGTACCACTGGAATAACTGGCCTGAAACATTCGGATATTCGCGCCGACCGTATCGTAGAGTTCGTCCCCGTTAATGGAAACAGACGATGCCGATCCTGTCCTTGCCGAAATATTTTCCATAATCGCCAACAAAGAAGATATCAACTCCTGGGGATTGGACGCACTCAAGAACATGCCCCTCCCGTTTACGGAGGCATGCCATAGATCATCTAAAGTCGTCCTTTGATCATGAACTACCTGGGGCCAGGGGACCGTATCGCCGCTTTCAATATCATAGTCATCGGGATTCAGGGTCCCGGTCACACCGAAAGACACGCCATAGGTGACCATGTGCTGGTGTTCGGCATTGTCCTCGGGGCTTTTGGGCACTTCATCATCGAGGAGCGATGCAAGATCGTTTTCATAATAGTACATGGCCACGTCCGCCAGGGTATGATCATAATCGTCGCCATATGGCGGTCCGTCAAAAGCGGTGTTACCATCTCCGTCCGCATTGTCCACACCGGGATTACTGCCGTTCCAGTACCCGTCGGTCATGACAATAGCAAAGCACTGCTGGCATTCGCCCCCTTCGCCGTTTGCCTCATAAGGCGAATCACCTATCCCGCCATTTGTTGGATCATCTTCCTGGTTATAGTACTGCCCGACCTTTTCAAGCCCGCTCCTTAGCGGCGTGCCGCGAGCCTGCTGGACATAGGAGTATAATTTGGCCAGGAGTGTGCTCGTCTCGTCGTTAGCGCCAACTTTAATCGGCAGCGCCTCCTGCACTATGTCCCCGTTAATGCCGCGGATACCGATATTAACGCCCTCCATCTGGTAAATTACCTGAGACATGGCGGCAATGGCCGTATGCATACGCCTCCTGTAAAAGGAGTACCAGTTGGCAAAGTTTTGCCGCTCCTGCTCATAGGTTTTATACGTCCCGTCAGCATTTGTAGGCCTGACCGTAACCGGGACATCAACAGTCGGGTCAAGAGCCGAAGATAGATCACCCGAATCCACGATATCATCATCCACAGTTACCTGATAGTATTGTATGGTTGAGGTGCCACTATCCAGTTTGATAAGGTAAACGGTCTCCCCGCTTTCCAGTTCACCATTATCATACAGCCTGCCATTTCCATTGGAATCATACCACGTATAATAGTGGGCGTAAGGAACCTCAACCGTATTTGTAACCGAGGTTGGCACAAAGGATACTGCGTCCGCACACGTGTTTGGTCCGTCGCCTGCTTCGCGGGTCAGGGTCACGGAAACGGTTTTTTCGTCCACAAAGGTATATGTTCCTAAGAGATTCCATTGCCCGGCGTTTTGATTCTGGTCAACACGGACTGTAACACCGCTCCCGTCATATTCGATGTAGTATGGTGCATGATGTGCTCTCTCACCCGAGATGGTCCACCAGGCATATACTTCATATTCGCCCGGTCCGGGAAGGGTCGGGGTCCAGCAGGCCGTAGCACCGGACACATTGCCGTATAACGATCTGGGAGGATCAGGTCCGTACCAGTTGCTTCCGGCAGACCTGTACCAATCGCCGGCTCCAAGCACTTCGTATGACGTTGTAAATGTAGTACCGCCTGAAGGAATGAAACGATTGCTTGAATCAAAGGTGCCATCATTATCTACATTATATGCCTCTTGAACCGTATAATATGGATCGCTCAGGTTAAGGGTGTCCGTCCCGTGGTATGGGTGAGACTGGGGTGTATCGAGATCGGCGTCACTTAGTGTGGGCCACGGCTCATATTTGGATTTTGGGTTGTAATACATCTTGTTATAACCGGACCACTGGGACTTCCATTTTCCGCGGCTAGCCTCGGGCAATATATAGCTGTTCGCATATTTATTGTCACCCGGATTATTAAAAACATAATACTTGTGTTCAAACAGGCCATCGGCTTCCGTTGTAATAAGCTCCCAGTCCATGCTCCCTGAATCGTCCAGGACAAACATAATATTAGCCGGGACCCCGACCATCATTGCATTCATTGTCTGATCGGAAATATCATTACACATACTCGGGGGCAGTGAAAACTGTGCCAGGATAGTATGGTTGGATGTTACATTGTTGAAAGTATACTCGGCCACTCCGCCCACTGATACGCCGTCCACCAATACGTCTTCCAAAGTATTGCCTGCGTCCGGTGTAATGGTAAATGTTATGTTTCCACCGTGATTGACGATATTATCCCCTGCCGGATCAATGTGTCCACCTGTCCGGGCGGTAGCCCGGATGACATGTTGGCAGGTGATATTAAGTGTATAGTCCCTTTCCGAATATGAGTGGTCAGGATCCTGCCTTACGGCAATGTAGTAGGTCCCTGCAGGGAGTTCCACGGCCTCGAATTTAAACCTGTCCCCGACTCCGCTGTCATCATCCTCTGCAATGGGGTATCCGGTCACGCAACTGGTGTCCAGGATATAGCCGTATGTGTAGTTGTCACCTGTTCCCATTGCCTCAATGGTAAATATCCCTCCTCCTGTCTCAAGCTCGAAATAGTCCCAGTCATCGGCAGGACTGATTTTTCCGTCTAATGAGTCACCGCAGGTTATGGGCGTTGCATTCTCGCAATCATCGCCGTGATCTTCAAAGGTTGCCTCTATTGTCCGGGAATCCAATACGTTTGTGAACGTGTAGGTGGTAACACCTGCGCCTATGGAGCTACCATCTATGAGCACATCATCTACACCGTAGCCCGCGTCAGGAATAATCTCGAATGTGATATCTGATCCTGAAGCCACCGTAAAAATCTGCGTTGTTTCGCTTTCAACGGTCACCCCGGATGAGAACAGTACGCCATGGGACCCCGCAGTGGCTACTATGGCCTCACCCGTGTGGTTGTTAATGCAATAGGGCGCGTGATATGCGCGCGGCCCGGATATGGTCCACCATGCGTAGACCTTGTACGCTGTCGCCTCCGGAAGGTTGGGCGTCCAGGTGGCAATAGCGCCAGTGTCAGAAGAGTAATGCGATGCCTTATCCACACCCGTTATATGGGTGGGTCCATACCCATCCGGCCCACTGGATACAGGCCAGGAACCTACCGTTGTGTACGTTCCTTCGGCATTGTCGGCAACATCATCTATTATGATCTCTCTTCCGTCGTTTACCCTTTCAAATTTGATGGCATCTGCACACGTGCTGTCACTATCCGACTCACGCTCCAGGGTGACATATGCCCCGGTTCCCCCTGGAAACGTGAAAGTGCCTAAGAGGTTCCATTGCCCGGCGTTTTGATTCTGGTTTACATCGACACAGGTCATGCTCGGCTCACCAATACCGAAATTGACCTCTATTGTATGGTCGGTTGTTACGTTGTAAAAGGTATACTCAGTTACACCGGCGCCTATATCAAGTCCATCTACCAGCACGTAATCTGTGATGTAGCCTGCAGCCGGTGTTATAGTGAAGGTTATGTCTGATCCTGTGGCCACATGCACGTCACCTTCCGGTGAGATACTGCCGTTAGGCCCGGCCGTAGCCCTTATCATTTTACCTGTATGGTTGACGATACAGTAGGGGGCGCCTGGGTCGCGGCTTGAGGCCGATCTCCACCAGGCATAGACCTCATATTCTCCGGCAACTGGAAGATCCGGTGTCCATGTCGCATTGGCACCGTTTGTATTGGTGTAGTAGTAATGGCCACTGTAACAGGGACCTGTAGTGTATGGTCCCCAGCCTGAGCTCATCGTAAAAGAAGGCTCACCGTCAAGATCGTCAACGATAAACTCTGTTCCGTCACTCACTCTGACAAACCTGACAGCGTCCGCGCAGGTACTCCCGTGCCCGTCGTTCTCGATGGTAACATACGTTCCTTTTCCCGCAGGACATAGGAAGGTGCCAAGGTAGTTCCACTGGCCCTCGAGTTGTTGCTGGTTTACATCATAACAGGTGGTGCTGGCATCGTCAGGGACAAAGCTTGCGTTAATCGTATGGCTACGGCCGACATTATAGAAGGTATAGGTATGGGTGGGCGTTGCACCGCTTGCATCTCCTATTGATACTCCGTCCACATCAAGAACATCTACAACGTAACCCGGATCCGGTGTTATGGTATACGTAATGTCATCTCCGGTATTTAGTGTTGTAGTGCCGGATGGTGAGATAGTGCCGTTAGCCCCAGCACTGGCTGTTATGACATGACCACTACTGTATCCATTAACGCAATAAGGCGCACTAT
>CAZENC010000049.1:0-13606 GCA_964513115.1 uncultured Desulfobacteraceae bacterium
TGGATTTTTACAGCGGCATCGTTTTAAGGGCAATCGGAATCCCGCTTGATATGTTCACTGTCATGTTTGCCATAGGCCGTTTGCCCGGTTGGATCAGTCAGTGGAAGGAAAGCATCGATGATCCCAAATGGAAGCTCCATCGTCCACGTCAGATCTATGTGGGGAGAGAAAAAAGGGACTATGTTCCAATCAATAAGAGGGGTTAGGAGGCCTTTCTCAGTATCCCTTCCAGGACTCCTCCGCCAATGGCCAGGGCCTTCTCCGAAATACTGTTACAGTGGTCCCGTATGCCCCTGGGGTCTATATCTCCAATTTTGAGTCCTTTATTAACATGGATTCCGGGCCGGATCAGGCCTCTTAGGACACCATCTATCATTGCATTCACCTCAACTCCTGATACGACCCCCATTACATCACCTTTTTTAACCGGATCACCTATTTGCAACTTGCTCTGCCATTGGCCTTCGGCAGGCGCCCTTAAGACCCTGTCTGTGGTAATTCCCTGGACCGGACCTGGTACACCTGTATCATGCTGTGCCGAACCGGTCGTCAAAAGGCGTCCAAGGTAATGGCCCCGATTGGTTTCGACAACAAAATGGGCATCTCTTCCTGCTACAAATCCCGGTCCCAGTGCAATAATCATAGGCGCGTCATTTATAGAAGTCCCGGTGTTTTTTTTCGCCAGAATGCCGTCAATAATCACATCAGGCTTAATTAAATTCCTTGACTCACACGTATGATCTACAATAACAGGTAGTTTGTTTTTCTCCCATATGGAATAAACATCCTCCACATCTCGGACAAGCAAAGCCTCTACTCCTTCCACCACCATGTGTCCATCATAGACTGCCTCACAGAATGAGACCTTCCTCCTCACCGCCATGGGGTGTTTGATCTCCGTGATACAAACTCTGAAACCGCATTGATGGAGTCTCCAGGCAACACCGGAAGCAACGTCACCCCCGCCCTTTACACAAACCTTTATTTTTGAAAGATGTATTTTTCTTTTCATTTATCCTGACCTCACGAAATAAAAAGGTGTTACTGGATTACTGAATTTTTTGCGAGTCCGTCAATATCCCTCTGATCTTTTGGGACAACTGCTTCAAATTGAAAGGCTTTTGAATAAATCCGTTGCAGCCACGGTCCAATATCCTTGTGGCCACACCGTCAACACTATAACCACTTGAAAGCAGGACTTTGATATTTGGATCTATTTCCTTCAATCTATCATAAGTGTCACCTCCTCCCATGTCCGGCATTATCATATCGAGGATTACAAGATCAATGGGAGGAATGCCTTTTCCTTTGCTCGCTTTGCTTACTATTTCAATTGCTTCCCTGCCGCTTCTGGCGAGCAGGACGTTATAACCCATTTTGTTAAGGATTTCTTCCCCAATATCAATAATCATATCCTCATCATCCACAAGCAGAATTGTTTCCTTACCACGGACAATTTCACCTTGTGCGTCTTGCTCTGTACTCAGCTTTTTGATACTTTCACCTGTAGCGGGCAGATAAAGTTCAATTGTAGTGCCTTTACCTTTTTCGCTATAGACATCAATATAGCCCCCATGGTTTTTTATGATCCCATAAACAGAAGCCAAACCCAAACCTGTTCCTCTACCTATCTCTTTGGTTGTAAAAAATGGATCAAATACCCTTTTACGAGTCGAGTCATCCATTCCGATACCGGTGTCAGTAACGGATATCTTGACATAATTACCAGGCTCCACGTAATAGGGTTTCATGTTATTCCTATCAAGGATGACATTTTCTGTTTTAATATACAGAGATCCTCCTCCCGGCATGGCCTGCCAAGAATTTACATAGAGGTTCAAGAGCACCTGTTCGATCTGTCCCTTATCCGCTTCCACTACCCGGAGGTCTTCTTGACATTCTAAACTGATTGTTATCTCTTTTTTCGTTCGGCCAAACATCTCTGAACTCTTCTCGATTAGCCTGTTAATGTCTGTAGCCTTTACCTCATACTTGCCACCCCTCGCAAAACCCAGGAGTTGTTTGGTTAGATCCGCTCCACTTTGAACATAGCGCTGTATATTTTCAAGTTTTTCATAAAAGGGATGATTCGGATCAATATCCAAGGCCACCAAGGAGGCATTCCCCTGTATTGCCATCAGCAGGTTGTTGAAGTCATGGGCGATGCCGCCGGCCAATGTGCCGATGGCCTCCATCTTAGTCACCTGCCTGAGCTGGGACTCAAGTTTTCTTGTTTCAGTCACGTCCTCATATGTTGCAAGTTGATTGTTGTTCTTTAGCATCACTACCCTGAAGTATATGTCTTTTATGGAGCCATCCTTGCAACTGACCTTGAATTCCCTTGGCCTTAAGGTTCCCGGTTTCGCCCCCTTCAGATCTCTAATCCATGTGGAAAGAACCTCCTTTCTGTATTCAGGGTCAGGGAAAGCGAGTTCAAACCAGGTCTTTCCTGTCGGGATATCCTCCAGGGTATAGCCGAACATTACAATAAATTCAGGGTTTATGTATTCATATGTCCCGTCAGGATTAATGATTGACATGCCAAACGGGGCATCACTTGCCAGGGACTCAAATCGTTCCTTTTCGTTCTTCAAGTTCTCTTCCATCAGCTTTCGATCAGAAATATCACGCAAGATACCTCGAAATCCGGTTGGGTCGGCCTCCGAATTCTTTATTAGAGAAACAGAGATTTCAACGTATCTCTTGCGCCTGTCTTTGGATATTAACTCCCAGTCAAGTAATCTGGAAGGTATCCCTGTCGTGTAAACCCTGTTAAACACTTGATAGACTCTCTTGGCAGTTTTTTCATCCATCACCTGCCGGCTGTTCATGCCTATCAATCCATCTTTTGGATATCCAAGGATCTTATACATGGGACTATTTGCAAAGATAACGTTTCCTGTGATATCAACCTCGTAATAGCCCTCTTCTATGCTCTCAAGAATAGTGCGATATTTTTCTTCGCTTGCCTCCAGTTCTTCTTTCTTTACAGTCGTTGTCGCAAGTTGACCTACCATATCGTTAAAATCATTTACAAGCTCCCCCACATCACCGGACATGGGGGGTTTTACCCGTATATCAAAATTGCCTTGATTAACTGCCCTGGTCGCCTCTCGGAGCTGTGTGACTGCACGTGAAAAATAGATACCCATCCAGTATGCCAGGAACAAAACAAGTACAATACCCAAACCCATAAACCCAAATCCCATTGTTCTAAAAGATTCTGTGAGCCTGTTTACCGTACTCATCAGGTATCGGGTTGTACCGCGAGAAACATCCTGGGCCGCCTGTATGGAACGGGTGAATTCATCAATATAAGTAGTAGCCGCGACCCCGAATCGAACGCCGTCAGCGGTCTTTTGGCCAAGAGGGGCTATGTACATGAATTTGTCCCGTATTTCTCCATCGAGATCTTTCCATCGGTAATATCCACGGGAGTATCTTCCTCCCAGACTGGCCTCCATGATCGACCAAAATTCGGGCAGTTTATCAGCTAATGAATGCAGGTCCAGGTTTTCTATCTTGGGATTTTTATGAAAGCGATTAACGGCGGTATCCGAGTCCTGAACCGCCGTGTAACCTTTGCCGATCGGTTGAACGGCAATTTCTCTGAATTCCGGATCCCTTTGCAGTTCTTCAACCGTCATATCGGGATGAGCCTTAAGGTATAATTCCAATTGAAGCACGACATCAAGCGCCTTGTGGCGAATGAAATTTTCGGCCATCTGCCTCAATACGGCTTTGCTTCGCTGCCACTGCTCTTCTTGTCCTTGTTGAATCGCACGGTTTGTTTCAGCTGGAAATCGATCGGCAAACAGATTCATCAAGAGTGAAAAAATTATGACAGGAAGTAAGCCCGCCACGAGTGTCATGAATATCAGCCTGATGCTGAATTTTTTAGGCAAAAGCCTTGAAAGCTTCATAAATAACCCCTTCGCAATCAGTCATAGATATTGTCCGCCTTCAAAATGATGTTACGCCTTATTGTGATATTCAATTGTTGCGCCTTCTTTAGATTAAGGGATAATTTTCTTATTGTAGGCAGCTGTAGGGGAATAGTTCGAGGACTAATTCCTTTCAAAACCTGGGTAACAGGACCGGCGGCCTGTCGACCGATTCCGTAAAAATCGCAATGCACGGCCATCAGTGATCCATCTTCTACGAATTTTTCTCCTACAGTGATAACAGGAACGTTGTACTCATCAGAGACACGAAGGATAGTTTCAAAATTTTCAGGTGTACCCAGGATAGGGTCAGTCGGAATGTAGATGGCATCCACTTTTTTTGCCAGTGATTGAGCAATTTTTTGAAGCTGTATTAAATAGTCCCTGGGAAAAGAAATTACTAACTTGGCCCAACCGAATTCAGGAGCCACGGCAGCGGCTTCTTGTCCGGTTGCTACAGCCTGGGGCATCTCCGTGCAATAAATGATACCAAGTTTTTTGACATGTGGAAGCGCCTCTTTAACCATCTCAAGTTGTTCCTTCACCGGAATCTTCATGCTGACGCCGGTAATATTGCGTGCCGAATCACTATAATCCATAATAATATTGGTAGCCTTTGGTGCGCCAACAATAGAAAACACAATGGGAATCTGTTTCTTCTCAGTAGCCTCAAGGGCCGCCAGGCTGCTTCCGGTGCCTAAGGCCACAATCAGATCAACTTCACTTTGGACAAACCCTCTGGCGATTTTCAGCGCCAGCGCTTTGTCCTGCTCCGCATTTCGGTAATCTATTTTTAGGTTCATTCCATCCTGGTAGCCTTTATCCTTAAGGCCATCAAGCAAACCTTTGTATGTTTGGTTAAATGGCTGGATTTTTTCCGTCCACTGCAAGATACCGACATGAAAAATTTCATCTTTTGCCTTGCACCCGAAAAAGGTAAAATTAATCAGCATTGCAGATATTACCAGAACAACAAACTTAAGGTGTCTTCTCATTGCTTATCTCCAGTAACAATAAAGCAGCCCGTGCCTTTAAAACATATCCCTATATAACATGTGCTCCTACATAACGATTTCTGCGGTCTTTATCAAGCCCTTCCCGGTCCATTTTCATGGCTAGGGGCAGATACCCTAATATGTCCTGGGCTGTTATACCGTCTTCACCCATGCTCTCGGCTGCCAGATCCCCGGAAAAACCGTGGATAAATACGCCCTTTCTTACGGCATCCCGAACTGAAAAACCGAGGCCGAACATGGCTGCAATCGTGCCTGTCAGTACATCCCCTGACCCCGCGGTTGCCATGCCGCAATTCCCTGTCATGTTTATATAAACCTGTTCATCCGGGTATCCTATCAGCGAATGAGCCCCTTTTAAGACTATAATTGAATTCAGATCTCTGGCAGTTCGCTGTAGGATATCTATCTTGCTTGCCTCTATTTCGGGAACACTCATACCGGTTATTCTGGACATCTCGCCCATATGTGGCGTCAGAATGGTTTCCGTTTTTCTTTGTTTAATAATCTCCAAATCATTACACAGGGCGGTAATGCCGTCACCGTCCAAGAGTAGCGGTTTGTTAATATCCCCTGTCAATTCCATTGCCAGTTTCCGGGTTTCCTCGTCAAGGGACAGACCTGGCCCCAGCACCACCATATCCATCTTCTCCGACAGCTCTAACAGTTCGGTCCTGTTTTCAAGAGAGATGCTTCCAGAGCCTGTCTCTTTTTGTGGAACGAAAACAATCTCGCTTCCCTTATTGGCGATAAACGGCGTAATAGATGCAGGAGCTGCAAGCCTGGAATACCCTCCTCCCGCCTTCATAAAAGAAAGAGCCGCAAAATAAGGTGCTCCAAAGTAACTGGCTGCTCCTGCAACAAACAGGACTTCTCCAAAATGTCCCTTATGAGCTTTTTTGTCTCTATCCGGAAGTACTAAAGGATCGTTAATCTCAATTTTTATTGAATCCGTGTCATATATTAATGGTGGAAAGGATATGTGTGTTACAAAAAGTTTCCCGCAGAGTTCATATCCCGGGAAAAGCATGTTACCTATCTTTGGAAGCCCAAAAGTAACTGTATAATCCGCCTTTACGGCTTTGCCCATCACCTTACCTGTATCTCCGTGGACCCCGGAGGGGATATCGACGCTAAATACCTTTTTTCCGCTTTCGTTGACCAGTTCAACGACCTCTCCATATAGTCCTTCAATATCCCGCGTGAGGCCGGTACCAAAGATCGCATCAACGATGGCGTCTGAATGAGTGACATCCATTTTAATTGATTCAATAGACTCAATCTGCCGTATTTCAATGGGGAGGCGGGATACAATGTCGAGGTTCAATTTCGCTGCACCCTTGAAATTATTTTGGTCGCCTAAAATAAATACTTTAACGGCCCCGCCGTTCGAATGGACCTTCCTGGCAACAACAAATCCGTCGCCCCCGTTATTCCCGACACCGCAGATCACAACAAACTTTCTATCTTTAATCCCGTATTCGTTTAATATTGCAGAATAGACAGCTCCACCGGCATTTTCCATCAATAGCTCATCCTTTATGCCGAAATTTTCAATCGCTGTTTTATCCAAGTTCCTCATTTCTGAGACCCTGCTAACTTTCATCACATTTCCTCCTTTTTAGGTCTAACATATCCGGCCCAAAGGGCCCGGCCTTGATCCGTCTGCAAAAAATTATGTAAAGAGGATTGATATTTTGCACATCTGATAATTTGTATATACCATCCATGCGTAAAGCTATCAATCCATTTCTATTACTGCAAAGAGCATTCGCTAGTTTGAAAATGCAGAAAGCGCCATTCGGCCCGAGCTAGCTGAAGGCTTGCTGTAGGGAGCTTTAATTGCTGACAATCAGGAACCTTTCAAAAGCACCTGATGTGAATGAAGATGTTTAAACTTGACGGTGGATTTTGGAAGATTAAGAAGATTGTAACCAGACCAGGACACAGGTTCTAATTAGTGGCCATACAGAAATGGCCCTTTTTCATGTCAATCATAGCGGGTGAACCAGGGAATTTATTGTGCAGTGCTTAGTCAGGATTGGTCAGAAATCCAATCATGGCCAGAATTACAATCAATAGGCCGAACCCGAAATAGAATGGTGTGAAATAATCAATTTTTTCAATGCCGGAAAACACTAACTGTTCCCGGTTAAATCCATAGCCCCAATAAAGAGTAAAGACGTAATTGACGATCAATGCCAGTTTTACTCTTCCAAAAAGAAGCGCAAGCGTGCTGAACACCAAAAGCAGCGATATCTGGCTGATAGGCACGGCCAATTCGGTTGAAAAAAAGAATTCCATGGGTCCCTCCCGCGGTTGTTATTCAAAAACATTAGGTTTGCCCAATTCTTTTTGCACATATCCGTAGCCAGCCGGTTATGCCTTTATTCTTTTCTTTATGTCCGAGTAGACTTCATCCAATCGAAGGATACGCCTGAAAAGCGATAGGCAGATAAAGCCCATTAAACGGAGACCTAATTCAGACCTTGCTTCCGTAAACTCAGCAAACGCCTTTTTGCTTATAAAGGCTATTTTACACGGTGAAAGTGTCACTACAGTTGCGGATCTTGGTTTGTCATCTATCAGGGCCATTTCACCGAAAATTTCACCCTTCCCAAGTTTTCCAAGGAGTATTTCTTCTGAATTTGCTGATAATGCAACTACTTTTACCTTTCCTTCCATAATAAAATAGGCCCCATCACCTTTGTCTCTTTCAGAAAAAATCAGTTGCCCGGTATCAAATGACTTTATTTCTCCGTAGATTTTCTTTGCCTCAATTTGGGATAGAGTGGGGAAGAAATCCACCTTTTCCCGACTGATATTTTCCTGCATATGATCAAGGTCCGGCATCTCTTTTTCATCGCCCTCGAAAATAAGATGAAGAGCCCTGATAGCCGTTTTGTATTTATCGTTCAGGTTTCTTAACCTATCTGGCAGGATATTATAGAGCCTGTATATAAGATCAGAAGCATAAGGTTCGCTGTTTCTAAAAAGGTTTTCAAGGGCTTTTCGGGATAATACCCCTACCTTTGTCTTTGCTTTGGAAGCCTTGATTGTAGCCGATCTGTTGATATTGTAAAATAGGCTTATTTCGCCGAATATCTCCCCTGGGCCCAGCATCGCAACAGGAGATTCTTCGATATGGACTGTAACTTCACCTTCCTTTACATAATACATCTCATGCCCGGGGCTATTTTGTTCGCAGATGATATCCCCTTTGCCGTAGACTCTGTCTTGAGAAAATATTCGATTGAGATGTTCATTGCTGACCGCCCCATACAGTGCTCCAGTGATATTCTGGCAGATCAAATCAAGTTCGCTCTTCTGGATCACGCCGGTTTCACTCTGAATCGGTAACAATAGATCATCAATATATGATGTTAAATCAGCCTTGAGTTTTTGAGGCATTTTCATAAAATCGAGGGATATCCTTTTGGCTTCATCAACGGACAGGTATTTTTTGTCCTGGATTTTTCTGTAGACAAGGTATTCTCTTAAGGAAGAGAGGTCTTTTATTCCCGCTACAAACTGGTAGGCTTTTTGTTTGACAAGGTCGGGTTCTATAAAGGCTCCTAATTCCAGCTTTGACAGCTTCTCTTCACCCATCTTGACATAGGTTTCATAGGATTCCCCAAGAAGACAGGTTTGAGCATCATGTAGTACTGCTATATCCTCGGGGGTAAGGGGTTGAATTTGCTCCGCTAGCACATCAAAACGCAGTCCCATGCTTCGCAGCAGCTTGATAATCAATGAGTTATTTATGCCCCGGCCCGAGACACTGCTGTGTACATCAGCACTGTAGGCAGGTGAACTGAAAAGCAAATTTCCATAATTATCCGTTGCATGAAGGCGCAAATATACTCCGTTTTTGAGACACCAATCACCGATTTTTTTAGAAGCTAATAGAGGATCTTCTCCTTCGATATTGAAGTGACCCACATCCAGCGTTATGCCAAAGTTTCTCTCTCTTATCTCTGTGGGAAGGGAATTGAATATTTCATCTGCACAGGCGATAAACATGTCAGAAGTTTGACGTTCTCTTGTCTGGCAGTAATTCTCAACAGTTATCCTTAAATCGCTTCCACCGGCCTTTTCAATCAGGCCAACCATTTTTTTAAGATTTGAGCTGTCAATCAGGTGGAAAACCACTGAGTCTGCGCCAATATCCTTTGCAATTTCGATGGTGTCATACTGGACTTGGAGGCATTGAGTAGGATCATAAAAAATTTGTTTTCCTTTTGATGGGTCCGGCGAAGGCGCGTAAGGTCCCACAATAGGGGAATGGATATCCAGTTTGATTCCGCTTTTTAGACATGCCTCTTTTATCTGTTCCCGCTTTTCATGTCCCAGTTCCTCAGGAAGAAGAGTGGTGTAATTAAAAGGGTGAAAATCAAAGCTGATTTCAATGCCTTCAATATTATCATTTTTTGCCTTTTCTATAAAAAGCAGGGGATCGAAAGTCTTATTTTCCCAGAAGGTCGCGGCTTTAGCTCGCCATGGATTTTCCACCTTTCTCCAGCTGTCAATGTCTACCCTGTTTTTTAAAAAATTCGTTTCATATTTCTTGGCGAATTCAATAATCAGGGGGTCACGGCCTTCCGGCTTTAATTCATCACAAAAGAAGAAAAATGGTGCGTGTTCAAATAACCAGCAAGCCTTGACAAGAAAGAACGGCGATTCTACAAGCCTTTTAAGGGGGCTCTCACTTCCTTTTATTTCCGCAAGTTCAAATAGATGGGGAAGGCTGCTTGAGGAGAGGTCGTAACCATACTTGATACTGGATTTGTGATGAGCAAGCAGCATCAGCGCCTTTTTTTTATCAAGGCCCATGCTGGTCAGTATGTTGAGGCTTTTTCGGCAATAAAAATCATCATCATTTAAACTTTCATCCAAAATTTTTTTGATGGCTTCTTTTTCGGTTTCGCCGGTCGCTGTTTTATCCAGATAGTTCATCCTTTTTTCCTAATATTTTAGCTTTTTGAAAAAATCAGCCGCGGCCCGGCCTCTCCTTTTTAAAAGGAGCCAAAGTGTTACAGTTTTCTTATTGTTTTACTAAATTAAAGAAGCTAAGCTGCCATTTTTAATCGTGGCTTGAAAACTTCAGTTATAAGCTCAATTCGTCCCCTGGTTTGTGGTTTTATGGTGGGACCAAGGTGTTTAATGTATTCTATTAATATGTCCTTTTGGAACTTGGATGTATCATACTTGAAAATAGCATTTAAAAACATTTTGAAACCGTCTCCGCCGTCGGCTAAAAAGGAATTTGTTGCTATGCTGTAATTTCTGAACGGGGAAATCGTTTGACCGTTAATGAGGATGTCCTGGCATTTGCCAGTGACACGATTTATTGTAAAACTTACACCTTCGGATACTTGCGGGAAAGCTCCTTCACCAGGTGATATGGTGGCTATGTAATCAAATAGCGATTGAACATAAGAACCATTTAGGGTCAAGACAACAACTGAGTTGTCGAAAGGCAGCACTTCGTATATCGATTTCATAGTGATACGGCCTTTCGGGAGATCGGCCCTGATACCACCTCCGTTCTGAATGGAGAAATCAACGCCCATGTTTCTGGTATACCACAGCATTGAATCTGCAATTATGTTGCCAAGGGCAGTCTCTTTATTTCTAGTGTCCTTATAATAAAAGACTTCTTCTGCGTGACCTATGACTTCAGACAGACGTGATTCAACTTTATCGAGGTACGGCTGTAAAACGTACAAGAGGCCTTTTTCTTCCTCTATCTCTTTGCCTATGTAACTGTACCCCTTACTTCCGTCAGCCCTCTTTTCCTCTTTCTTCAAATTAATGGGTATCGCCTCAAACTGATAATCTATTACTCCCTTGTTTTTAATCCACAGATCAACTCTTCCTACAACCAGCCCCCACTTCCATGCTTGAACGATCAGGGTTTTGTGCTCCGATCCGAACTTTTTTACAAAAATGGGGGACTTGAGTTTTGTATGTGTATGTCCATCTACAATAAGATCAATCCCATCAACTTCCGAAGCCAATTTTCTGGAACCCTCTCTAAACGATTGATATATACCCATGTGAACCAGTGCGATGATTAGATCTGCCTTTTTTTTGAGCTCCGGAACGAGTTTTCTGGCAACCTCAATTTCGTCTTCAAATATCAGATCTTTTATATACTTCGGATCTCCTGTTAAAATGGTTTCCTTTGTGGTTAAGCCAAAGATGGCCACCTTGAATCCATGAAATTTTTTAATGATATAACGTCGAGTCAAATATTCGCCATCCTTGGTTTTGATATTGGCGGAAAGAAAGGGAAAATGAGCGAGCGACATTTGCCATTCCAGAACTTCTCTTGAATTGTCAAACTCATGATTGCCCAAAGCCATAGCGTCGTAACCGATGAAATTGTATCCTTCTATGTCCGGCTTTGCCTTGAAAAAAATTGACTCGGCCCTTCCTGTATTGAGATCGCCTGCATCCAATACCAGTACGTTTTCGTTTTCTCTCCTTATCTGTCTGACAAGAGTGGCCCTAGCAGGCAGGCCACCTACACTCGGGGCCGGATGTTTAAAGAATTTCAAGGGATGGCCATGCGTGTCATTGGTGTGGACTATGACTAATTTATATACAAAAGACTCCCTGTCTAATTTTGATTGCCTGGTTGTGCCGCATGCAAGAGACAAAACCAGCAGCATAAGAATCGGAAAAAAGGTTAGGTTTTTTGCCTGCCATTGTCTGAATACAAACTTCATTATCGTTCTCCGAATCCTAAAAAATATTTAGTTTAATTCGCTATTTTGTCCACAAATGCTTTTATTGCCGCCATGTATTCCGATAATCCGAGCAGGAATATATCATTGTGGTTGGCGCCGGGGATTGGGAGCAGGGTCTTGTCATCTGATTGACATGAATTATACAGGGCTTGGCCGTCTGCAAAAGGGATGATGTGGTCTTTCTCGGCATGGATGATCAAGGTCGATTTTTTAAAAGACCGAATTTTATCCACGTTGCGAAAACCATCCTCCTCTTTGAATCCGAGGGCATTAACATCGACCCCCAAAAGCCGTAACAGGGGGCCGGCATAGGCAAACCCGCTTTCAAGAATGAGACCGTGGAGCTGGTTTTTGTAAGAGACCGCAAGTTCAAGGGCAGAGGCACTACCCAAAGATCTGCCCATGACGATAAGCGGACCGAAACAGCGTCTTTCCCGTAGCCATTTTTCGACAAACTTAAAGATCATATGACAGTCCCGCATCATGGCGGTGACTGTTGGCTCGCCGGTTGAACGCCCGTAACCGCGGTAATCAACCGGCAAGAAGTTAATATCAATCTGGTTATAAACGGGGCCCATTTGATCATAATCGGCAACAATCTCACCGTTCCCGTGAAAAAATAATATGTTCGGGGCTTTTTCAGCCGCCATATGAAAGCGACCTCCGATTAAAACGTCATTGTCAACCGGAATCAAGATGTCCTGTACAGGCTTATCAGTTCCCGATTTACCCCATTCAGGTCTTGGATGAAATAAAGACATGAGGATTTCCCGCCGGTCCAGCACGGAATAATCAATTTCTGTAATATCTATCATCAGAATGTCTCTAAATTTTCATATCACAATATAATATTAGGTCATCCATTCATTTTTCAAGGTGGTTGGGTCATACCTATTTTTCTCTCAGGGTCAGTGAAAATGAAAGTCTCGAGCCTTTTTTGATACAGGTAATATTATACGCCTTCAATGTCAGAAAGGCTTATCATTGTCGTTTGGGCGGGGCTACTTTGAGCTTCTGGCCCGGTTGAATAACATGCTTTTTGGTTATATTGTTGATTCGGCACAGCTCGTCAACCGATATGCCATACTTCTGGGCAATACGGTAGAGACTGTCTCCGGCACGCACTTCATGGTACTGCCCTTTGGCCGGAGACTTCTGTCTCTTTTGTTTGATATTAGAGGCTTTGGTCCCAACGCTGATTGAAGGCATGCTTTTTTGCAATCCGTCAATTTTTTTATTCAGTTTATTAATTTGTGATTTTAGGTATCCTATGGACCTATCCCTTTCTGTAGCGCTTTTTTCAAGCTTCTTATCCTCCTTTTCAAGCTGTGCGATTTTACCCTCTACCCCCTCAAGATTTTCTGTTGTCTTCTCCAGCCGGGTAAGCCTGGTATAGACAGAGTCCAGATCCTTCTTGGAAACCTCACTGCCGCCTCCGAAAAGAAAGCTAACGATGGCGATCAAAATGAGAATTCCCGCGGCCCACAGAATAATGGTTTTTCCGTGAGACTTTGGACCAGGGGATACTTTCCGGTGTGAAGGATTCATATCTTTACCCAAAAGGTCATCAGCAAAACCCTCCATGATTTCATCTCTGTCTTTGCCGGGATTCCGTTCCATTTTTTTCTCCTCAATTAATTGGATGCCAGAGTAAAAAAAGATTCTGGATGACTATAAACCAAAAGCATACTTTACATCAACAGCATTTCTTATTTTGTTAAACATTTGTGAAGCCGGAATCAAAATCGGCGTTTATGAACGATCCCTCCTGTGGGGGTATTAACACCGTGTTTAAATTCATTTATATTTTTATATGGGTGTGATATTAATAAAAAAGACAACTGCTCAGGAGGAAGGAGCAGGCATTTCGGCATTTGGTAGCCAGAATGAAAGA
>CAZENC010000050.1:0-13592 GCA_964513115.1 uncultured Desulfobacteraceae bacterium
CCCCGACCCACTGATTACAAATCAGTTGCTCTGCCATCTGAGCTACGCTGGCCTCACAACTGAAAAAGTCGAAATCATCAGTCTAATTTTAGTTAACAGTAATATCAATATTAGAAATAGACAATAAAACATGATTATATTCAGAAAAATGCTGTTTTATTTATAAAATCACCTTTTTTCTTTAAATTACTCCAATTTAGATTAAAAATGAACAAAACGCATTCCTTGCAGCCTGCTGCAGGGAATTTAAATTGTCTTTTCAAAGAGTATGTCTATATCTCGTTATTGGAAAAATATCAATACTTTTCAGTTTATCAGATTTTATCAGATACAAATCATAATTAAGCGCCTATCTCCTTATTATAATTTTTTACATTAATGCTTGAACACTTATGTTCTTTATGTTATCAGAAATTTGGAACGGAATCAGACTAACAATTGAGCTAAAACCATCAAAGGTGCAAGGAGGTATTGAAATGGCAGCTTTAGCTGGAGGACTTGCAGCATTAGTGTTGGGGATTATAGGGATTATCGCGTGGTGGGGATTTTTCGTTAAGGCCCTCATGGCCGGAATACCCATCATGTTAATCCTGGGTGGAGCCTTGGCCGCGTATTTGGGATTTGAGGAGATTAAAGATAAACGGACCGAAGAGACATTCAGCGACACAGGTGTCGATCAAAAAGACGAAGTTATTAAAAATCTAAAAGAAGAAATCCAAGAATTGAAGGGAGAAAATCCAGAGGATCAAGAAATTAAGGACGAAGAGAAGAAAACCGATAGCACTGAATAAAGGGCTCCAATAGTCTCCAGACTCACTAGTCTGGAGACGAACAAACTCTATAATCTTTTTACAATTTCCAACGCATTAAAAAAATAGTCGATTTCAAACTGAGCGCTTTCTTCAGAATCAGAGCCGTGGACGACATTTTTTTCTATGTCCGTAGCAAATTCTCTGCGGATGGTCCCTTCTTCGGCCTCTTCATAATTAGTAGCACCCATCAATTTACGATATCTCCTAATAACGTCATCCGCCTCCAAAACCATTACCACGGAGGGGCCGGATGACATAAAATTTGTAACACTTTCAAAAAAAGGTTTTCCTTCATGAACGCTGTAAAAACCTTTGGCCTGATCCTTATTCATCTTTATCATTTTCATAGCCGTGATTTCTATTCCCTCGGCTTCCAATCGTTTAATAACCTCCCCAATCAAATTTCTCGACACACCGTCCGGCTTAATAATTGATAATGTTCTCTCTGTCATAAATGTTTAACCTCCAGAATCTTTATCTCATTGACCAGCAAATAATGTTTTTGTTATACACCGTTTCTATAAAACAATGCCATGTATTATCCGTCAAGGAATTTCTGGAAGATGTGTAGAAACTGATCAGCTAAAATGCTTGGAAAGGAATAGAATATGTCATCAAAAAAACGCGCAAATGATGAAGAAAAAGGCCTAAGGATGGAACGTGAACATCAATTTAGGTTTAACTGTCATCCTGAGGTTTCCTGCTTCACAAAATGCTGCCAGGATATAACCATTGTCCTGACTCCATACGACGTTCTACGTCTGAAAAATGGGCTTGGAATCTCTTCGGATGAATTTTTGGAAAAACACACACTGATCGTGCCTCAAGAAAAACGCCTGATCCCCATGGTGATACTTAAAATGAATGACGACGACAAAAGGTGTCCTTTTGTCTCAGAGAAGGGATGCGCTGTTTATAATGACAGGCCGTGGCCGTGTCGGATGTATCCCCTGGACATAAACGATGATGGAACATTCAGTCTGATTACTGACAGATCCAAATGTCTCGGGCTTATGGAAAACGATACCTGGAAGATATCAGATTGGTTGGCAGATCAAAAAATTGAACCCTATGAAGAGATGAACGAGCAGTTGTCCAGTATAACCATACCACTGCAGGCCCAGGAACTGGATATTGACAACCCCAAAATTCATAAAATGACCTTTATGGCCCTGTACAATCTCGACAAATTCAGAGAATTCGTCTTTAAGAGCACTTTCCTGGAAAGATTGGAGGTTGAACCGGAAAGAATTGAAAAAATAAAAGAAAGTGATGAAGACCTCCTTAAATTTGCTTATGACTGGATTGAATTCGGCCTTTTTGGAAAGAAGGTATTTGGGGTAAAAGATAAAGCGCCGAAAAAGAGTGGCACTCCGCCTGCTTAGCGGCTATTTCACAAGGTCATTGCGATGAGCCACCGGCGGCGGCGCAATCTCGTAAGGCTTTGAAATTAAGGGGATTGCCACGCTCCCTTTGGTCGCTCGCAATGACCGGGAGGAATCGTGACACAGCCTCATAGCGGATGGCTTCAGGAAGTCCCCCAAAAGGGGCCAACAAATTATTCGCTTTATTGAGTTTGAAATTCGAATATTGAAGCACGAAATTAGAAACAATATTTAAAGACCAAAATCTCAATGACCCATACATTTCGGCTTTATGTGAGGGCGCCTTTACATTTGGCCCTTACGTATATTTATGTTTGAAGTTTTTGAACATTCGTATTTTGGATTTGTTTCGGATTTTGATATTCGGATTTCGTATTTACAGTTTCTTATGTCCACCTGACCGGCAGAGTCTATTAGGTTCGCACCAGCAAAGCTGGTGGTTTAATGAGATTAAAAAAATGGAATTAGGAAAAGTAACCATAATCGATGAATAGCAATCCCAAACAACCACCCTTTAAACCACTAACAGGAAACACTTTCAAATTCCGCTGTTATAAGGGAATTGAGTGCTTTACCAAATGTTGTGCTGATCTCAAGCTTGTTCTCACACCCTATGACATCCTGAGAATGAAAAATCGACTGGGCATTCCTTCTGATAATTTTCTGGACAAATACACGGATCAAGAAACGGACAGCCAATCACGATTCCCCATGGTAAGACTCAAAATGAACCAGGATGAAAAAAGGAGCTGCCCGTTTGTCTCACCTGACGGATGTACAATCTATGAAGACCGACCCGGAGCCTGCCGCATTTATCCCTTAGGCAGGGCTGCCACAAAACCGGATGTTCGGACAAACGCCCTGGAGAAATTTTTTCTTGTGATTGAGGATCACTGTCTGGGCTTTCAGGAGGACAGAGAGTGGACTATTGAAGAATGGATGAAAAACGAGGGCGTATACGAATACAATGCTATGAACGATCAATGGTTAGGGATAATCACATCCCAAAAAGACCTTGGTCCGGAGAAAGATCACCATAGAAAAATCCAAATGTTTTTCATGGCTTCCTATAACCTGGACAGGTTTAGGGAATTCGTCTTTAAAAGCAAGTTCTTTGAGCTTTTCAACGTGGAACCAGGCATAAAAGAGAGGCTGGCCTTCGACGATGTTGAATTGATGAAATATGCCTTCGACTGGTTAAAATTCAGCCTTTTTGGCGACAAAACAATACAATTAAAACACTGAGATCCATTTTACCTTCCTGCCTGTTCCTAATGTGGAATTATATAACATCCCTAAGGAAGGTCGAACACCCGCTTCAAAAATGCATGATATTCCTTGATGGATTCAGTTCTTGCTTCGCTCGGGCCGCCGATAAACCCTCCTCCCTCTACTCTGCAGTCGGCTGTAAAGTCGCCAAAATCGGCTAACTTATCAGCCCTCTTTTTCGTGTAGGGAGAGAACCAGGTGCCATCATCCTGGAGTTGCAAATATTTATGCTTGCACTTGGTGTAATCCGAAAGAGCCGGATATGGTATTACTTGTCCACATGAGGGCAATCCTGTCCTTATAGATTCCTGGATGGGTGCTGAGCAGCTTCAGGGCGGAGTGGGCTCTTGACCGCAGCCCACTCCGCCTGGTTCAATTTCGCATCAGAGCGAAGATACTGCCAGTAACGCTGCTTGAATGGCTGGCCACGTTGGTCTTTTGATGTCTACTTTTTCGGCAATTCAATCGTTCCTTTTCCCCTGGAGCACGCTGCAGCCGAATTCGGAGGTATTCTGCCATATACAATACGATGACTCTTGCCTCCGCCTGTAATACCTTTATATTTCCCAGTACCATATATAAATTTACTAATGCTTTCTGTCCCAACCCGAGTTATCTCCCCCATGACGAGGTCTCCATCAGGATCCATGATTTTAAGAAAACCTGTCTCGGTTATTTTATCACCCATAGTCTGTATGAGAGCCATTACATGGAAGGTGCAGTTATCAAAGATCTTGTTCTCGTGATTACTCATAATGATACCCCAGCCCTCGCCACTTAGGACTGTAATTTCCTTACTCGTATACAACATTTTAATTGTCCCGGAGTGGCATGATGTGATATCGTAAGGTTGCTCTGCTTGGGCAAAAGAGATGAATACGACCAGACAGAAAGTAATTGTAGTAATCGCCCTCAGATTGAAGGCAAGCCCAATTTTCATTTTATTCGAAAAAGTCATAACATACTTCCTTGTGTTCCTTGGATATTATTTCTTTAATTCAAATGTTCCTGTGTGTCGGTAGCAAACTTGATTTGTATCAGGGGTAATCCGCTTCCCTCGGGTGATCACTTTGATTCTCCCTTCGCCCTTGATCCCTTTCCACTTGCCAGTGCCCGATAGAAACTTCATGATGACTTCCCCCTCAACAGCCTTTCCTTCCATGAAGAAAAAGTCCCCATCAGGGTCCAAGTATTTAAAATAACCGTGAGCCTCCGCCTTGCCATCTGTTATACGGCGAATGCCCGCACAGTGGAGGGTGAAGTTATCAAAGACTTTATTCTCGACATTGCTCCGGACAATACCTTTTCCATCGAAGCCTACGATAGTTAGATCTGGTACTTCTGACAACGTTGTGTGGCTAGTAAAGGAATAGCATTCGGTGATGTCGTAAGATTGCTGGGCTTGCGCAACAGGAATGAACATGACCAAGCCCAAAACAATGGCGGCCGCCGCGCTCAGAATGGTAATGCTTAGCCTCTTCTCTTTTATTGTAGCCATGATTGTCTCCTCCTTTTTGGTTCTAAGGTTTAGCTGGTGATTTTTTTGAAGAAAGGTCATCCACCAGCCATAAAGATACCCTACCTTCCTTATACATCATGAATCACTTCATCTTCATTACCTCCTTTTTGGTGTTTGATCTTCTGTTTTTGCTTTCCTGAAAGGTCTATGGAGCAAATGTTGTGCCAGGGTGGAGAAAGGAGGGAAGCCTTTATGGATTAATGATTATAACATATTGATTTACATAAATAATTTTGTTTGAATTAGGCTCTACGGATACGTAGTAAAATGGAGGAAGAACCTTGCCAGTTGTCAAGTTGGTTGACATATACAGAGATTTGATCTCTACTTAATTGACAGCATGCCCTTTTCCTGGTAATGTGGTAACACCCCTCTTATTTACATCTCAATGGAAGAACCCAGATGGAAGAAATAATGCAAGAGGCCTCGTTCACAAAGGAAGATCTCAACCTGTTTTATGAGGTATCGACCTCAATCCATGCCATACGGGATCTGGATGAGATGCTCCAGAGTATCCTGCGCAAGATCAAGACAGTTTTCCATGTGGAAGGGGCATCCCTGGCTCTCCATGATGCAGACCGGAAGGAGTTCTATTTCATACGGACCGTGGAAGTGGAAAAAAACGGAGATTATGTGAGGATGAAGAGGATGCGGTTTCCGGACCATCTGGGGATAGCTGGATTGGTGTTGAGGGAAAACCGGCCGATCATCATTCCGGATGTCTCCAAGGATGACCGATTCTTTAAGGATCTCGATATGCAGGAGAACTTTGTCACCCGTTCCATGATCTGCCTCCCATTGCGTACGCGTAAAGGGATCTTAGGGGTCCTCTATGCATTAAACAAGCTTCAAGGGGAATTTACAGCAAGGGAGGCAAGGTTGCTGGAGATCCTTTCCGGAACTATTGCCATCGCTATCGAGAATGCACGGTTTTATGGAGAACTCAAGCAATATGCCAGCTCTCTGGAGGAGGAGAATCTCAGGCTCCGCTCTGAGGTACGGTCCCGTTTCAACTTCCAGGGAGTCATCGGCTCCAGTCCGGCGATGCGTCGGCTCTTTGCCCTTCTGGAGAAAGTTATAGATACAGCGACCACTGTGCTGATCCAGGGAGAGACAGGCACCGGAAAAGAGCTCATCGCCAGGCTCATCCATTACAATGGCCCCTTGAAGGACAAGCCCTTTGTAGCGGAAAATTGCGGTGCACTGTCCGAGCACCTTTTGGAGAGTGAGCTTTTTGGTCATGTCAAGGGCGCCTTCACCGGTGCTATCGCAGACAAGAAGGGGCTTTTTGAACTGGCCAACGGGGGGACGGTCTTTCTGGATGAGATTGGGGAGATGTCTGCTGCCATGCAGATCAAACTTCTCAGGGTCCTTCAGGAAGGAGAGCTCAGGCCCGTCGGCGGCAGCCAATACCGCAAGGTAGATGTGCGGCTCATTGCTTCTACAAATCGCAACCTCGAAGAGGAGGTTCAAAAGGGGAACTTCCGCAAGGATCTTTTTTATCGCATTCATGTATTCCCCATCACACTTCCACCCTTGCGGGAAAGAAGAGAGGATATTCCCTTATTAGCTGCTCACTTTCTCAAGAAATTCGCCAAGAAGTTAAAAAGGCCTGCTGTTCGATTGACGCCCCAGACATTGGATCTCCTCTCCCGGTTTGATTGGCAGGGCAATGTGCGGGAGCTTGAGAACGAGATCGAGCGGGCCATGACCCTGGCACCAAGGGATGGGAAGATCAAAGAAGAGCACCTGTCAGAGAAAATCAATGCCTCATCGGAAAAAACCCTTTCAATACATGAGACCGAGGGAAGATTAAAGGAGGTGACCAAGCGAATCGAGAAACGAATGGTCCTCGAAGCACTACAGAAGACACTCGGCAACCGTTCTCAGGCAGCCCGATTGCTTGGCCTGACACGCCAGGGCCTTCTCAACAAGATTGCCCGTTACAACATCAAGCTGTAAGGAGAAGGTCAAAATGTCAGCCTACTTCCCCTCACTTCAGCCCTGCCTTGCGTAGAGAGTCAATTACTAGCTCTGTATCGGCTTGATTTTTAAAGAAGAGGCTCTTTGCCAAATGATCGAGAGAGAACTTGGGGTCTATCCTGAGGACTTCTTCAGCTTCAGCACGGGCCTCCTCTTCACGGCCTAATAGACTATAAGCGGAGGCCAGGCCGAGGTGGGCAAACAGACTACCAGGGGCGCGATGGAGGGCTTTCTTATATGTTGCGATCGCCTCCTCATACCGCCCCGTCAAGCGATAGGCGGAGCCTAAGGTGCTTAAATACCAGCTCCGAGGGATAGGGTTGAGACGTATGGCCTTCATTAACAATAAAATGGCTTCCTCATGCCTTCCCGCATAGTATAGACTAAAGGCCAAAGCCGCATGGACGAAGGCCGAATTGGGAGCAAGGGCGAGAGCTCGTTCCCCTTCGGCAATGGCCTTCTCGTGTTGTTTTTTCGTCAAATAGATTCGGCCCAAAAAGGAGTAGGCCTCGGCCAAGGAGTCATCCAGGGCGAGGGCCTTTTGTATCAGTTCTTCGGCCCGCTCCAGAGACCGTTTAGGGGACCTACTCGAGCCATATAATAGATCCATCAGGTGGGTCGCACTGAGGTTCAAGTACGCCATTGCATACTCCGGGTCCAGGGCAATGGCCTCCTTAAACATCTGCCGGGCCAGTACATTACTCTCTCTATTGAAGCGATTTGAATGCTCGCGCCCCTGCAAGAGCTTTGCATAGGCCTCAAGGTTTTTTGTGCCCTTTCCAAAGAGGCGCGCCTGCTGACCCTCGGTAAGTTTCACTTGCAGGGCTATCAGGATCTTCATCGTGATCCCATCCTGGAGAGCAAATATGTCTTTCAGATCCCGGTCATAGCGCTCCGCCCACAGGTGATATCCAGTTTTAGCATCGATAAGCTGGGCCGAGATCCGCACCCGGTTTGCAGCCTTGCGGACACTTCCTTCCAGCACATACCGCACCCCCAGTTCCCGGCCCACCTGCTGGACCTTCACTGGATTCCCCTTATAGGTGAACGTCGAGTCGCGGGCAATCACAAACAGGCATGGGATCTTGGAGAGGCCGGTGATGATCTCCTCGGTTATCCCGTCGCTGAAATACTCCTGTTTGGGATCTTCGCTCATGTTGACAAAGGGCATCACGGCAATGGAGGGCTTATCAGGAAGAGGAAACTCCATCTTCTCCACATAGGCGACCTCCATCGGAGTTGGAGCAGGACGCAAGTAAAAGCTCCGGATCGCCACGGCCACAGCTCCCAAAATAAGGATGGCCGCCACAGCCAGAGCGGCCCTGTGCCACCTTCTCGGCCCAACCCTTTTGTCTCTGATCACTCCGGCTGCAGCCCCTGGCTCCATCAGCACACGGTAGACCCGTATCGGTTTTTCGATGTTCTTGACGGCTTGCTCCCCCAGGTACTCATACCCCAGGGCCAGCTTGTTCTCTACCTGATCAAAGGCCGTTCCGGAGATGCAAATTCCTCCCCCCTCGGCCAGGCTCTCTAGCCGAGCCGTTACGTTGACTCCATCTCCGTAGATCCGATCCCCCTCCTCGACCACATCTCCAAGGTTGATACCGATGCGAAACTCCATCTTGCGGTTTTCAGTCAACTCAGCGTTCCTGGCCTTGAGCTCTTCCTGGATCTCCACAGCACATCGCACCGCATCCACCACACTGTTAAACTCAGCCAACAGGTTGTCCCCCGGATTGTCCACCACCCGACCCCTTTGCTGCCCGATAAGCGCGGCCATCATCTCCCGGTAAGCGGTTAAAGTGCGGACGGTAGCCACCTCATCCTCGCCCATGAGGCGACTATAGCCTTTGACATCGGCACTGAGGATAGCGGTGAGCTTACGTTTAAAGTCCTGCGTAGTCATGGGGCCACTCCAGTAAGCCCTTAAAAGGGAAGAGCAGAGGAAATAGATTTTAATAGCGTGGAAGGAAACTTATAGGATAGTTTAATAGCTTCGAAAACCTATGTAAACTTCATTTTATACGAACGCAAAGATATTCAAATTTCTGGAGTCTTTCGTAGAACAAGCTGTTAAAGACCAGATCGAAGGAATTCGGGACGCGGAAATAAACGAGGCTGTCCAGAAAACCGGCAACGCCCTCTGTTTATTTCCGACCATATTTTCCTAGGCAATTCCTTTCAGTTCCTTGTATTTTTCTTTCACACCCACCAGGTAAAGGACCACCGGCCTAAATGCCAGATGGGCCCATTTGGCAAAAGGCACCTCCAGTACCAGCATAGGTACGGCAACCATCAAATGAATCACATACAGGACATACGTCGGCATCGGCCAATCCAAAAGCCGGGTGAAATGGATAAATATTCCTGTGAGGGTAGTAAGCTGCAGGAGAATCAGAAACATCCAGTCCGTACCGTGTGAATTCTTATATTGCGCCTTGCTCTTCTTGAGTCGTCCGATCATCGCATAGGTGGTACCGTAAAGGATCGCAAAGGTCGCATAGTACCCCAAGAGACGTACAGGATGAAAAAACGGATATATCACATCGCGCTGAAACATGATCTTATCCCAGGAGAGGCCTATGACGTGTATACCGCCTGCAAGAAAAACGACAACCAGCAAAAAAACAGTACTGTAGCCGGTCATAATCAACAAATGAACGATCCACTGCATTCTATCCGTACACTCTCCAAATTTCCTTTGGGTAATAAAGTGGATAATAAGATCCTTTGCCTGGATGATATATATCTCAAGAGGAATCTTTTTTATTAAATCACCCATGATAAACTTTACACAACGCCATGTGTTGCTGAGCAATAAGAAGGTAAGAACCGCCGCCATGATGAGATCGGCAATTTCTATAGCAGGTGCGGGCCATACTGAATTGAGATGGGCATGTTCCATATTGGGATTGCCAGCATGAAAAATCCACATTGCCAGCCCTATAAGAACGCCTACGATGGAAACAGCAATGATCTCAAACTTTTCGGATGTATAAAATCTGCGGGCAAAGCCCGTCCAATCATATTGGGAAGTGAGATACCTCCGCATCGCCATCATGGCCTCACCGGGATCGGCTCCTCGTGGGCAGGTATCCGAACAGTCACCGCAATAGTAGCAAAGCCAGGGCTCCGGGCTCTTCAAGATTTTGTCCTTTAGACCCATCTGGGCATACTTTATTAATTTTCTCGGAAAGGTATTTTCCGGCGTGGAAAGGGGGCAAATCGCTGTACAGTTCCCACAGTGCATGCATTTGTTCGCGTCTTTCAAGCCAAATGCCTTCAGGTCCTTCATCAAATTTGGATCAACTTTAATACCCATTTGCATCCTCCTAAAAAATTACCACCCCTTGAAAGGATTGGGCCCAACTTCGTCGATTGTCTCCGCAAACTCATCCAATATGGCGGGAAGCCTGTCGTAATCAATAATTGATACGGTTTCGAAACGTACACGTTCCGATTCTAACGCCAATCTATTCAATGTCTCTGAAACCTTGCTCAACCGGATATCTGCCAACTCACTTCCCTTAATAAAATGACACTGGTAATCGTCACCGTGCTTACAGCCCAAAAGAATGACACCATCAATACCCTTTGAAAGAGTGTCCGCAATCCATACCAGGTTCATGGAACCTAAGCATCTAAGAGGAATCACCCTTATCCAGGCATTGTATTTCATACGGTTTATTCCGGCCATATCAAGTGCCGCGTATGCATCGTTTTCACAGGCAAGAACCAAAATACGCGGTTTCTCTTCGTCCTCTTCAGGTACATTAATGGCCTTAATCATAGCGCCGATCATCTGCACTGAATAGTTTTTGAAAGAGATGATACGTTCGGGACAAGCCCCCATACAGACACCACAACGCCTGCATCTCGTTATTTGCGGCAAGGGATTGGCCTCTTCATCCTCGTTTATAGCCCCAAATGGACACTCCACGGTGCACCGCTTGCACTGGGTACAACGCTGCATGGCGAACTCCGGAAAGGTCATATCCCCTGACCGTGGGTGTACCGCAGCACCCTGTGAGGTAAGCTCGATACACTGGATCGCCTTCATTACCGCACCCGCGGCGTCTCCCTGGGCTGTGGCGATTCCCATGGGTCGCCGTACACACCCAGCGGGATAAATGCCTGTGCGCCTGCTTTCATACGGAAAGCAGATAAAATTAGAATCGGGAAAATCGTAACTAAGGGCTGGCAACTCTGGTCCCTGCCGGTATTCAAGATTCAAGAGTTCTGAACGCCTGATAACATCAAGGGGTATCTCATCTAAATCCTCTTCCCCTTTCTTGGCCTCATCTTCTTCCTTTTCTTCCTTGGTGATATCCATGCCAAAGGCGGAGACCGGAACCATCCCTGTGGCAAGGACCACCATATCCAGATCTTCCATAAGCACTGCCTCTCCTAACAGTTCATCTTCCGCCTCGACAGCAAGGCTTTCACCACTTGCCTTGACCTCGGGAGACTGGCATCGGATAAATGTTATGCCTTCTTCCTGGGCCTTCAGGTAAAGATTTTCAGACTGCCCGGGAGTCCTCATTTCCTTGTAAACCACGAATACATTGGCGTCCGAGTATTGGGCCTTAATCTGCAGGGCCTGTTTAAGGGCGGTAACGCAACACACGCTCGAGCAATACGGCAGGTGATCAGGGTCCCTCTGGCCTGCGCATTGAAGGAAAGCTACGTTTGCCACCTCCTTTCCGTCGCTCGGGCGGACTACCTTCCCCCCATTGAAACTCTCTTCAAACATGACGTTGGTTATCACATTGGGAGATGTCCCGAATCCCAATTTTCCGTCTAATTTTTTAGGATCATAGGGCTGCCATCCGGCCGCTAATACAACAGCTCCGATCCTGTGTTCCGCCGTTGTCCCGTTCTGGCTTACCTTAACTGTAAACACACCAGGGCCCCCAACTGTTTTTTCAACCTTGGCCCCGGTATAGATTTTGATCTTTTCATTCTGGGTGACTTCCTCAACCAGCGCTTCAAGATCATTATCATCCGTCCCCTTATAAGGGAATGTAGCCACCTTCTGTACCTTGCCCTGGAAACCACCTAATTGGCGCTCTTTTTCGACCAATACGACAGAATGACCAGCTTTTGCTGCCTCTAAGGCCGATGTCATTCCCGTTAAACCACCCCCAACGACAAGGATGTCCCTGGATATTTCTTCTTCTGGTTTGTAGGGTTCTGGGAGTTCCATATTGCCAACCTTGGCCATGGCCATCCTGAGATAGTCCTCGGCCATCATCTGCGTGTCCTCGTCCCCTGGTTTTTGGCACCAGACAACCTGTTCCCGTATATTGACCCTATCAACGATACAATTTTCAAAATTGAATGCATCGTACATAACCCTGTGGGAGCATGCGGCAATTAGCAGGGTATTGGCGCCTTCATTGTCAATATCATTTTTGATGAGTTCCACGCCTTCTTTACTGCACAGGTTATTGTGACTCCTGCAAATGGAAACACTACCTTCCTCAGTGGCTACCTTGCTTAGCTGTTCAATATCCAAGGCATCTCCGATGCCACATCCCGTGCAAATATAGACTGCTCTCTTTTTTTCCATTGAGCTTACCTCCTGACAACGGATTGAATGGCTTTTAAGGCTGCTGCTGTTCCATCCTGGACTACTTCCGAAACAAAAGTGGGCGTCCTTACACAACCGGCAGCATAAATTCCAGGTTTGGCGTTCCGTGAAGCAATAAACCCATAATCATCATAGGGTACATCAATCGGCAAAGGGGTATCAGACGTATTGGGTTGCATACCTGTTGCCAGTACGACCAGGTCGGCGGAAATCTCTCGCAACTCCTCTGTCATAGTATCTTCAACCCTCAGCACAAGGCCCTTACCGTTTTCATTCTGGGTTATTTTCGCCACTTTACCTTTGAAAAACCGGATCTTCTCATCTTCTTTGACCCTGTTATAGAAGTCCTCCAACCGGTCCGTTGCCCTGATATCAATAAAAAAGATATAGATCTTGGCATCTGGATATTGTTCACGCACGTAAGTCGCCTGTTTCATGGATGCCAGGCAGCAAACCCCTGAACAGAAAGGAAGATGATTCTCATCCCTTGAACCGGCGCATTGAACAAAAGCAATTGTCTCAGGGGCCTCGCCATCTGAAGGCCTAATAATCTTCCCCTTTGTTGGACCTGTCCAGGAGGCAAGCCTTTCCATCATGACATTGGTGATTACATCAGGGTATTGTCCAAAACCATAGTAATCGAGTTTGTTTGCGTCGTAAGGCTTCCACCCCGTAGCCCAAATTACAGAACCCACCTTTAGATCCATGGTCTTGGACTCCATCTCCAGGTCAATGGCATCATAGGGGCATGAATCCTTGACCTTTTGCGCCTCATCGCTCTTTACAAGGGCCGGATCTAATAAGTACCGCATGGGAAAGGCCATGTCATGCGGTAAATAGGCCGCCTTTGCCTTATCCATGCCGTAATTGAATGCATTTTCAATCTCCATAGTACAGGCTTCAGCGCATTTACCGCAGGCGGTACATTTCTCATTGACATAACGGGGGTCTATCCTGATGGTAACCTCGAAATCCCCTTCTTCGCCCGAAACCTTTTCCACTTCAGCCATCGTGAAAAAACGTATCCTAGG
>CAZENC010000051.1:0-13494 GCA_964513115.1 uncultured Desulfobacteraceae bacterium
TTCATGCTGAGGCCCGGAACATTAAAGTAGGAATAATAGATTGCTACAGCGGGCCAGCTGCTGTATTCTGCGAGGATGCCCTTAATGGCTTTAAACTGGCGCTGGAAGAGATTAACAAGAAAGGGGTTTGTGGGGGAAAGATCGAGTTTACCACCCGGGATACCAAGTTCAAGGTTGATATTGCCCTTAACATGGCCAAGGAACTGGTCATGAGGGAGAAGGTTGATATCCTTGTCGGGACAATTAACAGCGGGGCTGCATTGGCCGTATCCGATGCTGTTGCAAAGAAAGAAAAAGTGCCATTTATGGTTTGGATCTCCAAAACCGAGAGAATCACTGGGGAGAAGGGCCATCGTTATGTCTTCTCAACCGGTGAAAATACGGCCATGGCAGGCAAAGCCGGTGGTGTTGCCCTGTCTAAAAAGCCGTATGTCAAATACTGGGTTGGCGGGGATGATTATTCATATGGTCATGATATAGCTAATGCTGCCTGGAGAAACCTGAAAGCACTGAAGCCAGAAGTAAAGATGATCGGAAAATCATGGTGGAAGCCGGGCGAACCCGACCTCTCACCCTATATTACCGCAATTTTGGGTGCAAAACCTGATGCTGTTATTTTTTGTACCGGAGGCCGCAGCATGACCAATATCATGAAGGCGGTCAAGGCAACCGGCATGGCGGAGAAACTGCCCATCTGGATTCACACCGGCACAGACCACGCCGTTCTGAAGCCTCTGGGTGCGGAGGGCCCGGAGGGTGTGATGGGTACCATGGATTATCATTTCTATTATCCTGAGACAGCAGCGAACATGGCATTTGTTGAGGCATTTCAAGCTGCCTATGGGGGACCTCCCGGTTTTCCTGCGTTTCACGGTTATATCACAGCCCATTTTATAGCCGAGGCATATAAGAAAGCAGGATCTGTGGACACAGAAAAATTCATCGATGCTTTGGAGGGGCTGAAAATCGAAAGCCCTGCAGGTGAGTTAGAGATGCGAGCTTGTGATCATCAAGTGACGCTTCCGATGTACTTGGGAGTAACCAAAATGTCGACCAAATACGGTTGTGTAATCTCCACAGATATTATAACGATGACCGGCGAGGAGGTATTGCCGACTTGTGAGGAAATCGCGAAGGCACGCGGGAAATAAGAGACAAGTGACTATTGAAGATTGATTATTGGGGTTAAAACCTCCGATTTTCAATCTTCAATTTTAAATCGATCAGGGGGCGAGATGGAGTTGGGGCAAACTTTTACTTTTGCTGCCTTGGGCAGTCAATTCCTTGTCGGTCTTAGCCGGGCAATGATTCTATTTATCATCTCTGCCGGGATGAGCTTTGTGCTTGGAGTGCTCAGGGTCCCGAATGTTGCTCATGGTTCACTTTATATGATCGGCGCATTCTCGGCCTTTAGTATTACAAATCTGTTGGGCGGCGGCTCTACCGGATTCTGGCTGGCATTAATCCTGGCTCCCCTCGTAGTTGCCTTGGTCAGTCTTATAGCAGAGAGATCCCTGTTCTGTCATCTTTACGAAAGAGAACACCTTATGCTGCTGTTATTCACCTTCGCTTTAATGCTTATCCTTGGCGACCTGGTAAAGATGGTCTGGGGGGCTGACTACAGGTCCATCATGGCGCCTGAATTATTACAGGGCTCTGTGAACATATTTGACTCACCGTTTCCGCGCTATAACCTGTTCCTCCTCATTATTGGTCCTTTGGTGGGCATTGGACTGTTGCTCTTTTCGAACAAAACCAAGATAGGCAAGATTGCCCGGGCAGCGGCTGTTGATAGAGAGATGGTGGGTGCAATAGGAATAAATGTCAGCTGGGTATTTGCCTTTGCATTTGTCTTGGGCTGTTTCCTTGCCGGGCTAGGAGGCGCTTTGGTGTCACCCACCATGAGTGTGGCCATCGGAATGGACCATGATATCATCATGGAAGCCTTTCTTATCGTTACCATTGGAGGGTTGGGCAACATGTGGGGTGCTTTGGTCGGGTCGCTTATTTTTGGTCTGACACAGGCTTTTGGTGTTTTGTTCTGGCCACAGTTTGCCATAGTTTTTCCCTACATTGCGGTGGTGATAGTCTTAACATGGAAGCCAAGGGGAATGCTTAAATCTGTATGGTAATAAAATTTCTTGCAGAAATTTTATGTAACGCAGCTTCGCTGCTATTGTTTTTATGTTACCATTCTTGAAATCTTAATTACCAAGCGGCGTAGCCGCGTTTTATAAAATTGCGAAGCAATTTTATGAGGAATTGACATTGTTCAATGGCATTTTCAAGCTAAAATATGTTGCACCTTTGGTGGTTATCTTTATTATTCTACTTATTTTGCCGCCGACCCTTCCAAGGTTTTACACCTACATACTTGCCGTTATCTTTGTGACCGCTTTAGTTGCAATGAGCCTCAATATGTTGGTCGGCCACGGCGGGTTGTTTCAGTTTCATCATGGGGCCTTTTACGGCGTGGGTGCCTATACCGTTGCCCTCATGCTGACAAAGACATCCTTACCCCCCTGGGTTGGCTTTGTCGCCGCGCCCATAGTGGCTGCACTGGTAGGGCTGCTCATAGGTGCTTTTTGTGTCAGGTTGACCAGACTCTATTTTGGAATGCTTCAGATCTCGTTGGGGTCTTTGATCTGGGCGATCGCTTTCCGCTGGTACAGCCTTACTGGCGGTGATGACGGCATCCATGGCATTACCATGCCTTCATTCATATCTTCCCAGAACAGTGCCTATTATTTCGTTCTGATCGTGGCTGCGATTTGTCTGGTTTTGATGTATATAGTTTATAAATCCCCTTTTGGCGAGACCCTTCAGGCAATCCGTGACAATCCGGAAAGATGTGAAGCCATCGGCATTAATGTCAGACGCCACCAGCTCATGGCTATCGTCATCGCCACGTTCTTTGCCGGGATTGCGGGTGTCCTCTTTGTTGTCGTGGAAGGCTCGGTTTTTCCGGATCTCATGTTCTGGGTGTTTTCACTCGAGATATTCATAATGTGTCTTTTGGGCGGATGGTTTACTTTCGCTGGCCCTATTTTTGGGGCTGCAATAATGGTCTCTTTAAGAACCTTTGTCGGTATCTATACCGAGTACTGGACTTTAATCCTCGGGATCATACTGGTCCTGCTTATTTTCTTTCTGCCTGAAGGAGTATGGGGTTATATCGTGGAAAAAGTCGGTCGCCAGGCCAAAGAGGCGGTTGAGGGGGAAAACGAGTAGATGTTACGGGTTGAGGAAATACACAAATCGTTTGATGATTTCAAGGCCGTGAACGGTGCCAACCTGACTGTGGAAAAGGGGGAGCTTGTGGCAGTGATCGGGCCTAATGGAGCGGGCAAGACAACGCTTTTCAACCTGATTACCGGGCAGTTGAAGCCAGACCGGGGAAGTGTAAACTTTAATGAAGAGGATATCAGTGAGTTGCCCCCATACCAGATCTGCAGGAGAGGAATAGCCCGGTCGTTTCAAATAGCAAACATTTTTCCGCGCCTTACGGTGTTCAGAAATGTTCAGGTGTCTGTTCTCTCACAGCAGAGAAAGAGCAGAAGGCTTTTTTACCCGGCCGAGAAATTGGCGGTTGATGAAACCAACAGCATCCTCGAAAGTGTAGGTCTTTCTGATAAGGCCGGTTATACGGCGGGCTCCCTTGCCCATGGCGACCAGAGAGCATTGGAAATAGCTATCGCTTTAGGCAATGAACCGGAATTGCTGATCCTTGATGAACCCACTGCCGGAATGTCGCCTGAGGAAACAACAGCTACAATGGATCTGATCAAGCAATTAGCCGATTCACGAGGATTGACCATTTTATTCTGTGAGCATGACATGGAAGTGGTGTTCAATGCTGCTCAGAGCATAATGGTCATGCATCAGGGGCTGACAGTTATTCAGGATAAGCCTGATGAAGTCAGGAGTTGCAGTGAGGTTCAAGAATGCTACTTAGGAGGTGCCAAGCCATGTTAGAAGTGGAAAAGATCCACACCTATTATGGCCTGAGCCACATCCTGTTCGATGTCTCGCTAAGTGTCCCTGCGGGGCAGATTGTCTGTCTCTTAGGCAGGAACGGGGCCGGGAAAAGCACCACCATGAGAAGTATTATGGGTCTGACGCCTCCTCGGAGAGGGACCATCAAATTTAAAGGGGAACCAATTTCAGGCAAAAAGCCCTATCAGCTTGCCCGTAAGGGAATAGGATACGTGCCTGATGACCGGAGGGTCTTCGCCGACCTGACAGTTGGAGACAATCTTGAGATATCGGAAAGGAAGACAGGGGGCGATGTAACATGGACTAAGGACAGCGTCTATGAATTCTTTCCGGCATTAGGCCACATTGATTCCCGAAAGGCGGGATTGTTAAGTGGTGGTGAACAGCAAATGCTGACAGTCGCCCGGGCACTCATGACGAATCCCGAATTTCTGTTATTGGATGAGCCGACCGAGGGCCTGGCCCCTATGATTATTGAAGTGTTGGAAGAACGGATAGGTAAGCTGAGAGATAAAGGTCTGACAGTTCTGTTGGCAGAACAGAATCAGAAGGTTGCTCTGGGACTCAGCGATCAGGGATATATTGTTGATAATGGTGTAATCAGGTATCATGGAAATATAGAGGACCTGAGGGAAAACGAGGAGGTGAGGAAGAAGTACTTATTAGTTTGATTTCAGCAGGGAGGCTGTCGGAAAACCCCCATCTACAGCGTTATCCTCATCCCTCGTCACTGCGGCGTAATTAAATATACGCCTCATTCCTCGGGATTTCGGAGGCCTTGTATATGGAGATTTTCCATCAGCCTCCAATGGGATCCGTTCTCCGACAGGTTCCTAGGGCCGTTGATAGTTATCCATTGCCAGTTAATAAAAAGGAATGCTAAAAAGGAACAATATCCTGTGTTGAAAACGTTCCGAAAGTTTTGAGTAAACTGGCATTATCATGAAAAAGGCGCATATCTTCCATGGCCACCAAAAGGTCTCCTTTGAAATTCCCTCACGATGGCACGTCCTCACATTTGCCCAATTTGACGAATATTCCTCAAAAAAGGATGTAAAAGAACTCACAAAAAATGCCCTAAAAAACCCGGTTCACGCAAAAACCCTGAAACATGCCCTTGCACCTTCAGATAAAGTCGCGATCATTGTTGAGGACCTGACCCGAGCATCCCCAAAAAGGCTAATCCTTGAGACCTTGATGGAAGAACTGGACGCGGTCCCTATCCCCCGTGAGAATATTTCCGTGATTATTGCCCTTGGAACCCATCGGGAACTGACGGCAGAGGAACTGGAGTCCACATTCGGCAGGGAGTTGTTAAAAAGGTACGAGTTTGTCAATCATGACTGCCACGCGACCGATCTTGTGCCCGTTGGCAGTCTGAAGACAGGCCGGGAGGTCAAGATCAACCGTACAGTTTATGAGGCCACATTCAGCATAGGCATAGGCTCAATATTCCCACATCCCATGAACGGATTTGGAGGTGGTGGCAAGATACTTTTTCCGGGTGTTGCTGACTTTGACTCCATCCGTGAGCACCATCTTAAATACACTTTTCAGGAAGGAACAGATCTCGGAAAGATAGAAGGGAATGTCTTTTATGAGCAGGTCTGTGACATTTCACGTTCCGCAAGACTGGGTTATGTAATCAACGGCATCCTGGACCCGGGGGATCAGGTGTATGACGTGGTTTCAGGGGATCCCATCCGTGCTCATCTCGCCGGTATTGAGAAAAGCAAGGCCATCATCTGCCAGGAATTTCCGAAAAAGTCGGACCTGACCATTATTACGTCTTTTCCCTACTCGGAAGGCCCCCAAATCGTAAAACCCCTTTCACCGGCCTCTATGGTTACTAAAGAAGGCGGCTGTGTTATTCTGGCCGCAGACTGTGAAGGGAATCTTCCAGAAGCGTTTGTAGATAGTTTTGAGAAATTTCACTCAAGATATGGCCATAATCTTTTAGGTGGCGTGCTTGACCATTTTGAGAACAATCGTTTGATCATGGAAGAGGGCGCAATTGATTTCAATATGGCCTTGGGAATGACCCTGGCCCTTCAGCATAAATTCAAGATCATCCTGGTATCAAAGGACATTTCAAGAGAAACCGGTGAAAAAATGGGTTTTTTATATGCAGATGACCTGGAACACGCAATTGACATAACTGCGACAATCTGTCCATTCAATCCTGAAGTGCATATCATCCCCTCAGGGGGTGTGATCCTTCCTTTTCTTGAAAAAGAAGAGTAGCTAAGTTTATGAATTATTTGTACCGTCCATATCAGGTTTTAACAAGCGGCCTGTTCATTTTTCTTATTCCTGTGTTTTGGGGCTATACGCGGATAACAGGACGGCATGGCCGTTACCTTAAAGAGCGATTGGGATTCATTCCCGAGGAGACGGTTCGGGATCTTTCAGGATCTCCCCGGATCTGGATTCATGCTGTTTCTCTTGGGGAAGTCAAGGTGGCCGACGCCATTATTGCTGTTTTAAGAAGGATCATTCCGGGCTGTTCGGTGATAGTCTCGATGTTTACCGAACATGGCAGAGATATGGCAAAGGAGACCTTTAAGGAAGATGTTCCTGTTATTTTCGCACCTATTGATTTTTTTGGTTCGGTTCGTAAGGCACTATCTACGGTTCGCCCGGATGTTATGGTTTTCCTGGAAACTGAGATCTGGCCCGCTTGGCTTTTTGAGGCACACCGTATGGGTATAAAAACCGCACTGATTAACGGGCGAATATCCGTCAGGTCTATTGGAGGATACCTCAAGCTACGCCCTTTTTTCAGAGAGGTCCTGCAAAACCTTGATGTCTTCAGCATGATCCTGGAGGAAGATGCCGCTCGAATCAGGGCAATGGGTGCTGACCCTCAGAAAATTGAGATAAACGGCAATGCGAAATATGACCTGTTGGGGAGCAGTGCGGAACCTTTAATGGAAGCGGAAATGAGGAAGATCTTGAATCTTGAGCCTTCAAAGCCGGTTTTTGTGGCAGGCAGCACACGTGAGGGTGAGGAGGAAATGGTCTTAGACGTTTACGAAAAAATGCTTCAGGAGTTTCCGGAAACGATTTTGATAATTGTACCAAGGCATATAGAAAGAACGCGGGTGATTGCAGCCATGATTGAAAGGCGAGGCTTTAAATGTCAACTCCGGACCGACCTCGGCGAGGCCAAGGAAAGGCGCACAGAAAAGGTCGTTATCATCAATACGTTTGGCGAACTCTTTAAGATTTACAGCGTCGGTACGCTGGTGTTTTGCGGCGCAAGCCTGGTCCCTCTCGGCGGACAGAATCCATTAGAGCCGGCAATCTGGGGAAAGGTCGTTTTTTACGGACCTTCAATGGAGGACTTTTTAGATGCAAAGGCATTGTTGGAAGGAGAGCGGGCGGCTGTGCCGGTAACCGGTCCTGAAATGCTGGCTGAAAAGGCAATCTGGTTTTTGGGACACCCTGAGGCAGTGCGTGAGTATGGTGAACGGGCCAGGGAGACGGCCCTGAAAAACCAGGGGGCTGCGGAAAAACATGCGCAGGTGATAAAGAAGCTCCTATCTGATATTTGACAAACTTTTTGACTCTCAAGGCCATAAACCGTAAGCTGTAAACTGGATTTTGCAAGCGTTAAGTTTGCCGAAGATACAAGGCTTCAAGTGCGCAGCTGTAGTACTTTACCGCAAGCACTTGGTAACGCAGTAGATTCGGTAAAATAGGCGCTCCCGAAGGGTAAACAATCTTGAATATTTGGCTTTCATCCTACCGATACCCAATAGTTTATTTCAATAGTCTGCCTGACATCTATCCTAAGTATATGAACTTGCGTTTTTTGTTGATCTGTTCAAAATTGTTTATGCAAGGTTCAGTTTTAAACCATCAAGGAAAGTGAGTGCATGATCGTGGCAATTGATCGAAAAGCAATAGAAAGAATGTACAAGGGTCTGGCACCTAAGACAAAGGACGGATTGCGCCGCGCTGTCATGGAAATAGTTGAGTCCAAGAAAAGAGGCGGCAAAGTAGTTGCTGTGGTGGGCAGCGGTCCGAATATCCATGAAGGTGTTACAACCCTTATTGCAGAATTGATGCGCAAGGGAATCATCGACGGTGTCTCTACCAGTTCTGCGGTGATCAATCATGAGATGGGGGGTACCCTTGAAAAGGTGAAACGAGTTGACGGGCGAGCCTTCGGATTTGAGGCGGCAAAACTTCCTTCGGACGGGCAATTTGAGATCAGTATCATTTCGGAATCTATTTTGGAAAGATATCAAAACGAAATCCATATTGACGGGGCCCTTTACCGCAGGATGAGAAGGGCAAAAGGAAATACGATCATCAAAGTGGCCGGAAACATGGCCTATCCCACTGGGCTTCGCACGGAAAGGCTAGCCCGCGAGGTCCTCGCCCTTGCAAAGCGTTGCGGAGCCCCTTTCGAACAGATCGCCGGGTACGGTGCTGACCCTTATACCATGATAGGTGCGGGATCAGAGCAGAACATCCCTGTCCTGGTTACCGTGCCTCAGCTGGTGGGTGGAGGGGAGGTAGGTCTTGCTGTTGGAGATTCGCTGTCCATTTCCGAACGCTGCCAGCGGATCGCAAGGCTTATTGACAGTGCAGATGTGATTATCGAGTCTGCCCTTGCGCTTTCTCAGGAAATCCACGACGGGCCGTTTGAGCTCTTTACAGGTCACGGTATATGGGCGGATTGGGAAGGAGGCTGGACCTATTCGCTTGCGAACAAAAAAATCATTCGGATCGATCTTGATCCGAACCTGGAAAAGGCCTGGCTTAAGGAGAGAAAATCCAAAACGGTTTCTGATGCAGTCGAAAAGGGCCTGCCAAAGACGAAGCTTATGGGGATTCCCTTTCGTATGGAGATGTCAGGGTTTGCAAGGATTCCGGGCAGCCTTCCCGTAATGGGCGATATTGGTGAGGTATGGCCGGTTCTGGCAACAAAAGTAGCAGATGCTCTTGGTATAAAACTTGATTTCATGAGCTACAAACAGTCACTTGCGGCAGGAAAAAAGGTTCGGGAATGGATAGTAAAGAATGTAAAGCCGGTTGACAGGGAGATAGTGTTTGCCAAAGTAAAAGAGAAGATGCTGTCATAAGCGTAGACAATTTTTTTTATTATGCCTGTTTCACCGACGGATAAAGCAAAGGTTTAAGTCCTTTGAGGAACTTTGATCCGAAAGATGCGTCCCTTCGAAGAGACCCATGACTTCGCCTCGCGTAATTAGGAAGTTAAGGGGCACGGGGGTCTCTTTTCGAAAGGCGCATAGGATGACGTTTTATGGAATATTAATGAGGCCTTGGATTTCTATACTGGACAGCCCCAAAAGGGATCCTTTGTCGTGGCTACAGTCGTTAATATGTGCACAGGCCGGTTGTTTGCGGGAATGGGGGCGTTCGACTCTTTCGGCAGAAGTCGGGATGCGCATTTTGAAAGGAGAGCGCCATGGCCCGACCACCTTAGATAGGGATAAAGTTTAAAAGGCTTGGCCTGGCACTCTTCTCCGTGACGCATCTACTCCTGAGTTGCAAGCGGCCCTCGCTTAGGCCTGTTACAACGTAAGAGAATGGATTCCATTGGGCAAGAGCCCTGCAGGCCACGACTCGGACCGCGGCACAGAACAGAGGAGTATTGATCCGAAAGATGCGTCCCTTCGAAGAGACCCATGACTTCGCATCGGGCTCAATAAAAAGCCGCTGAACCCATTGCTATCAAAAATGAGGTGTTATCTTCTCGCAAACTCCTTTGCCGGAGGATCTTTAGGAGACTGACTCAGTTACTCTTTTCTCAGAACAACCAGAGTGGCCCCCCAACTTGAGGGGCCGCTATCCAGTTTATACTCCATAACATCGGGATGCCTTGCGAGCAGGGTGTGTACCGTCTCCCTTAGAACCCCTTTTCCCTTTCCATGAATGATTCTGATTTCGTAAATTTTCTTCTCAAGGCATGATCGGATATATTCTTTTACAACTGATGTGGCGTCTTTAGGTGAGAACATGTGCAGATCCAGGATTCCATTGATAGGGAGCCGGATCGGACCTGAGTCTTTTTCATCCATTCATATCCTTTCGATATTCAGCTGATCTTTAAAGTTCTCCTGAAGTTCCTTTTCCAGCTCTTCGTAATTGCGGTCAGTTTCTATTTCTACAACAAGTTCGCGTTCATCAAGAATCTTGAGGTAACCATGTTTGTTTACTATTTCAACCACCTTTTTCACATCAACAGTGACCCATCCTTTCATCCTCAGGACAAGCTCTTCACCCTTAAAGGCCCTTTCAATTGTCAGGTCTACATTTCTTTCCTTGGCCTCCCAGCCGATCACGGCTGGTCTCACAATTTTAGGTGTGGTGGGGTCGTGCATGGCTGCACACCGAAACCAGAGTTTTGCGCGGATCATGGTATATCTTTCTCCTTTTACTCTTTTGAAAATTTCACCTTGGGTGCTTCCTGGCGTTCCTTGGGTACTTCAAAAAAGGCCGCCTTTTCAAATCCAAACATCCCTGCAATCATATTGGTGGGGAACCTGCGGATTTTCGTATTGAATATCCTCACTGATTCATTAAAACGCCGGCGCTCGACTGCGATACGATTTTCAGTGCCCGCCAGTTCGTCCTGCAAGCGGATAAAGTTGGTGTTGGCCTTCAAATCCGGATAGCGTTCCACAACGACAAGAAGGCGGGAAAGTGCAGAGGAAAGTTGATTATTGGCCTGTATCTTATCACCGATGCTTTTTGCTCCCGCCACCCTTGAGCGTGCCTCCGTGACCTTTACGAACACCTCCTTTTCGTGGGCTGCATACCCTTTGACTGTTTCCACATAGTTTGGGATCAGGTCGTAACGGCGCTGAAGCTGGTTTTCAACCTGAGCCCATGCCGCCTTGACACCCTCATCCATTGTTACGAGGGTGTTGTAGGTCCCTTTCAGATATGAAAACGGGACTACAATGATCACGATGAGTATACCGACAATAATCAGCACGGTTTTCAGTGTTTTACTCATGTTATCCTCCTAAGGTATCTACCAGTTTTGCCAATTTTCGTACTTCCCTCAAATAATCTTTGAACAAGCCCATGGTTTCCATATCTCCCGGCTTGACTTTTTCGTCCTTAACGTCGAGAAGCTTTTCAAACACACCGGCATCCATGTCGAATGCCGCCGCCGTTGCGCTGACAATCTCTCGTTTTGTACTGGGCAGGTCTTGGCCTTTTATGTAAAGAAGTGCCTCAAAAATGGCGACAAAGGCTGAGATAGAATGCCCGATTACCTCTCTTAATGCTTTGCCCTTTCCCGATGTCTCAAGAAATGCCTCTCTGAGTATGAGAAGCTTGCCCTTGATCTCACGCTCACACTGGAGTCGAATGAATTCCCGGTCAAAGGCAAGGTCTTTCAGGATATCTTTTCCAAAAACGAGAACATAGTTCCTCTGAAAATTCAGGTATTCGATAGGGAAAACATCCAATGACGTGTCCACGTAACCTTCAGTCAAAAAGAGCGGGATTGCCACATTTCTTTTTTGCCACTTTTTTATAATATCAAATGCCCTGTCAATGCTTTCGATCCCTTCTTCCGAGAGGACAATCATGAAATTAATGTCAGACTTCCCGGGCTGGTAATCTTTGCCTGTGGCGCTTCCGTATAGTATAATGCTGATAAGGTCATCGTCGAACACTGCTTTGTAATCGGTGATTATATCCGGGAATATCTTTTTTGGATCTTTTGGACTCTTGGCCATACTAAAACCCTCCTCCGGCTCCGCCGCCGCCGCTCATACCACCCCCAAATCCGCCGAATCCACCGCCGAATCCGCCGAAACTCCCGCCAAACCCTCCGCCGCCGTACCTGCCTCCACCGCCCATACCCATGAGCAAGAGCGGAAACAGCAACCAGGACCCGCCGCGGCGTCGTGAGGCGAACATAAAGATCAAAATGATGAATATAATGGGGAATATCGAGTATCCGGATCTTCTCTTTTTGGAAACCTTGACGGGCGCCTGACCTGTAAGCTTTACGCCGGAATCCTTCGCAATTACCTGTGCCACAGCAATGGTCCCGTTGAGCAATCCTTCCCCGAACTTGTTTTGTTTCAGATAGGGGGTCATATAACGATCCCGTATCTCACCCACCAGACCATCAGGCAGGATGCCTTCAACGCCGTAGCCGGTCTCGATACGCATCTTTCTTTCTTTGATTGTAACAAAGATCAGAACCCCTTTATCCTCCCCTTTTTTGCCAATTCCCCATGCGCTATACAGGCGGTTGGCATAATCGTTGTACTCCGCATCTCCAATATCAGGCATGGTCACAACAACCACGGGAACGCCGGTTTTTTGAAGAAGTTCCTGTGTGATCACAGCAATCTTTTGCTCATAAGCCGATGGAATGACATTGGCAAAATCATTGACAAGCCCCCTTGGCTTTGGAATGGGTTGATCTGCCTGTACCGGAGTTCCAATCAATATAAGGAGAAGAATCAGACCAAAAAAAATGCATGCATGACTAAAGGTATGATATCGATTCATAAACAGACCCGTTATTTTACGATTTGGCAAGATAAATTGGTCAATAAAACTACTATACTATGGAAAGCACATATTGTTTACGATATATTGTTTATGGCTGTTTCGCAGGGTCGTTCATTGCTCTCCGTAGCACATCATTTTATAAACTATAAGCACGCAGTATTCTGTTTGCAATGTATACTGAAATTAAACTTTCGTAACCATAAAACTGGTAATCCTGCAAAAAGACGGTTTGCGTCTTCAAAACTTATTCAGGATATTAATTCCGCCTTATCCTGCAGCCGATTCCCTTGAGGTTGGGAGTGCCAAACTGTTTGCTCAGTTTCTCCGTGGAGGTGAGCATGTTGAAGTTGGATCTTTCCCAATCAAAGAGCGACTCCGCATTGGCTTCAGGGAACCACCATCCATGTGAGGCGCTTATTACCCTTGGATCCACAATATCTGTAAGATGCGCAATATGGGTTATCTTGCCGTACCTGGTTTCAATAACAACAGGATCGCCTTCTTTGATTCTGTGTTTTGAAGCAGTCTCCGGGTGGATTTCAGCCTTTGGATCCGGTCTTTTTTCTCTCAGTTTTTTTATCCATCTGTAGGATGAATGGAGGAAATATAGGCTTTTGGAGCTTGTTAGTACGAGAGGATATTCCGGACTATCTTCTTCCGGAAGTCCGTCAAATTCAGGCAATGGGGGAAGCTTGAATTTCTCGGCCGTACTCAGTTTAAGCTCTACCTTGCCGGTAGGCGTTCTAAAGCCCTTTTCTTCGTAACCCTTGTATGTTTCAGGTCCTTTGAGATAGCCCTTTTCAACGAACTGGTCGAATGTCAGGCCACTTGGCTTAAGAACATCTTCCAAAAAACCGCTATAGTCATCGTGCCAGTATTCGGCGGGAGTTATAAGTTTTCCTAATTCGTTTAGTATCTTCATATCGGGCCAGCATTCTTCCGGAGGCTCAACCACCTTAGGCCGGGCCAGAATAAAAC
>CAZENC010000052.1:0-13334 GCA_964513115.1 uncultured Desulfobacteraceae bacterium
TAAGCCCTGTCCCGGCGGTCAAGAACCTGCTCCAAAAAAATCCCGATCTTAAGCTGGAAGACTTCGAACTGATTGAACTTAACGAGGCATTTGCGGCCCAGTACCTGGGATGTGAAAAGGAGCTGGGGTTAAATCGGGAAATTACAAATGTGAACGGATCCGGCATTGGACTGGGTCATCCCGTTGGATCAACCGGATGCCGCATCATGGTGACCCTTCTTTATGCAATGAAAAAACGGCAAAAGGGCCTGGGACTGGCGACCCTTTGCGGGGGAGGCGGTGTTTCCATGGCATGTGCGCTGGAGATGATATAGATAAAAAACTCAAGGCGCAGGGATCAAGGTTGGCGACACTTTTTCCCTGCGCCTCCCCTATTCAAGATACTCGGCAGTCTTTAATCTCCTGCCGATTCTATACTCAATGTGCAGCTTAAGTACCGTTTTAATCTCCCGAATCATATCATTTGTGAAGGACAATCCTTCTACCGTGCCCCACCTGCCCGACTGCATAAGGCCAAGCATTTTAATTGACTCAGGAGAAAGACCCGGTGAAATCACGGACTCCTCCCCGCATTTCAGGCAGCAGATACTGCCTTTGTCCGGCCTGAATACCGCCCTGCCCTCTCCTTTATAATCCCGCCCGCAAACACAACACTTATTCAAATCAATCCTGTATCCACCGAGACTCATCGCCTTTGCGTCAAAAAAAATACCGAGCGCGTCCTTTCTCGCTCCACGATTCAGGACATGAAATGAATTTTCCAGCAACTCAAACATTTTCCTGTCAACCACACCAAGAGGAAAGAGTATTTCGCTAAGCTCAATCATGTGACTTGCCAATGACAGAGAAGAAAAATCCGATCTGAGTTCCGGGAATGCGTTAATCAGCCTGCATGAATGAAGGAAATGGAGGTCTCCTTTTCTTTTCAGCTCGTATTCCAGGTTTGCAAGACAAAAGAGGTCCAGACAATTAGCGAAGCGCCTACGGCTTTTCCTGGCCCCTTTTGCTACCCCCTTTAACCTCCCCCTGTCAGGGGTAAAAAAAGTCACCAGGAGATCGGATTCCCCAAACTCGTTAATCCGCATTATTATCGCAGGGGAAATGTGAGAGTTCATTTATAAACCTATTGTTCAGGAGTCAGAATTCAGAAGACAGAATACAGAAGCCAGTATCCTGAAAAGGCTTAGTAAACTATCATTTATAATAAAACTCCAATTATCCGAAAAAATCAATCGGCTCATTACATAGCCCGCCAGAAGCACGGCGGACAGTCGGCAGGATGGACTCATAGAGCAAGTAACGAGGTGTGAGGTATGGGACTCTTCGAAAGGACGCATCTTTCGGATAAAACTACCTCTGACCTATGCCGCGGCCCGAGTCGTGGTCTGCAATGCAACGACCCAATTGAATCTATATCCTTCCTTTCCAGCAGACCTTAGACAGGGCCGCTTGTCCATCCTCCGCAGTAGCCTGCTACGGAGGACGGGCAACGGAGGAGCAGATGCGGACTGGAGAAGAGTGCCATGCCGAGATGTTCCGAAGTTGACCCTTAAAGTTTTCCCAATCCATATCGATACATCGCCGACAGGGACTTTATGGCCCTTTCCGATGATTGAAAGACAGGCAGGGAATGGGACTCCACTAACTCAATCAACTCGGATTCCGGGCTGTCCATAGAGGAACGCCAGATCGCGAAAGGCTTTCCGTTCCCTCTCATGTTCAAAATCAGTTCAATGTACTGTTCGGTAAGATGAGAGGCCTTTTCTTTAGGGGCATTTTGACTTGACGATAAGAAATGGGAAAGATTGAGGGGCATCTGCATAATTGTACAATCCACATTTTCATCCGCGGGTATTGCACTTAAGGTATCAAAAAATACCTTGAGATCGGAAAGATGGAACTCTATGCAAACCCCTGCATCAAAAGGGTTGAGCGGGATCTCCCACGGGGGAAAAACCGTTTTGAGCTTCTCATGGGTCCTGTCACTAAGGCGAGCCAGTACAAGTCCGTTCATCTCACATGAATCCGTAGCCATTACGCCCTCCCCGCCCGATAGATTAATTATGGCCAGTCGATTTCCGCGTGGCGGTTCAAGAAAGTCAAATGCCTTGGCCAGATCGAAAAAATCTTCCAGGTTACATGCACGAACAGCCCCTGCCTGTTTGATCATACTGTCAAATATCAGGTCATTTTCACTGGCTATGGAACCCGTGTGGGAGGCTGCGGCCCGCGAGCCGGCCCGAGTCCGACCGGATTTTAAAATAATGACCGGTTTTTTTCTGCAGGCGGATTCGAGCAGGTCAAAAAAATCCCGGCCGTTTCCGTGGAGGCTTTCAATGTGCATGGCTATGACCCTTGTATCGGGATCCTTTGAAAAATATTCCAGGGCGTCTACTTCATTAATATCCATCTTGTTCCCCATATCCAGCATCTTGTTAATACCTAAATGAGAAAACAGCCAGTTCAGCTTGGGTTCATAAAGCCCCGACTGAAAGGCAAATGACAGACCACCCCGTCTCAATTTTTTAATTGGGTTAAAACTAATAACCATATTGTTGGAGGTATTGATGGGGCTGAGAGTATTGGGGCCGAGGGTTCGAATACTTTTATCTTTGACAAAAGAGGCCATTTGTTGGTGAAGTTTTTGCCCGTTTTCACCGCCTTCTGAAAATCCGCCCGTGACGATTACAACCTGCCTCACTCCAATTGAATCACATTCCCTGACAATATCCATGGTCTTTGATGCCGGAACAGCTGAAACAACCAGATCGATCCTGTCTTTGATGTCCTGCAGGCATGAAAACACCTTTATTCCGAGTATCTCTTTAGAATGCCGGTTTACGGGATAGATCCGGCCCTTGAAGTTGAGCCTTACGAGATTTTCCAAAAGGCTAAAATTCATCTTAAACGGATTATTGGTAGCCCCCACTACAGCGACTGATTCAGGATTGAAGAAGCGGTCTAAGAAATGACCTGTCTGTTTCATGGTTTTCCTCTTCTATTCCAACACAACCAAGGCATCCACCGCCACGGGTTTGTTACCGGAAATGATCACCGGATTGATGTCGATCTCCTTGACCTTCTCATTCTCCAGGCCGATTTGTCCCACATTTATAAGTATATCCGCAAGCATATCCAGGTCCGCAGCCTCCATGCCACGCACTTCCTCCAGGATCTTATATCCCTTGATATCGTGCATCATCTCCAGCGCGTCCCGCTTCTCAATGGGGGCTATGCGAAAAGAAATATCCTTCAATATCTCGGTAAATATCCCCCCGAGACCAAACATCACGCAGGGACCAAACTGGACATCACGGGTCAGACCTATCACCAGTTCCCGCTTACCCTTCACCATCTCCTGTACCAGGACGCCGTGTTCGGGACCTTTGATCTCTGACATGATCTCTTCAAAGGCTGCCCTGGCCTCCCCGTCATTTCTGATGTCCACACGGATAAGTCCCTTTTCAGTCTTGTGTGCTATTTCGGATGAGCAGGCCTTTAAGACAACAGGGTAACCGATCTCTTGTGTCGCTGCCGTCAGGTCCTTAACATCATCAACCAGAATTTCTCTGGTGACAGGGATCTGATAAGCGGCCAGGACCTGCTTTGACTCATATTCGGAAAGGGCTGTTCGCCCTTCCTTTAATGCTTTCTGAATAAGATTCATGTATTCCTCCTCCTTAGATCTAATTGATAACTTCCCCTCTTATTTCCCTTCCCCGCCAGTAGTCCCTTAACATGCTTAAGGCACGGACACTCTCCACGGGGTTATTGAAAACCGGAAATGTGTTTATGCTTTTGAATTCCTCAATGCACGGTCTCTCCGCGAAAAAGCTTAATGCAATTGGCTTGCCGGTTCCTTCACACATATTCCTGGTGAATTTCAGCATCTGTTGGGGGCTGCCGATTTCCCCGCCAAACATCTTTGCCATCTCCGGTTCGTACATAAAGGACAACACAAGACCATCTATATAATCAAGGGCCAGACAATGTTCGAGTGCAAAGACAAGGGCCTCGATTTCGTGAACATCACCAAAATCCATGGGGTTTGACATGCGTATGACGCCACCCCGGCGGAAACCTTCAATCTTGTCCAAGAGTTCGCGCGGTAGCGGGGGACAACTGAAGCCATGTTTTTCACAGGCATCTCCGAGGATCACGGCAAAGCCCCCTGATAATGATATAACAGCCAACCGATTCCCCTTTAAGGGTGGAAGTTGAAGTGCCTTTGCACACACTGTCATATCGTGAATATCCTTTACGCTGACAATTCCCGCCTGTCTCATCGCTCCATCCACAATACGGGCCTTATTGGATAGCGCGGCTGTATGTGATTTTGCAACTTCCGATGCGGTCCTGGTCACATTGGACTTGAATACCACTATGGGTTTTTTTGAAGCCCGGGCCAGTTTGAAAAATCTCCTGCCGTCTTCAATGCTTTCCAGATACATATGAATCTGCTCCGTCTCGTCATCGGCTATAAGATATTCAAGAAAATCGATCTCATTCAGTTTCAGCTTATTACCGGCACTGATGATCTTCGAAAATCCCACGTGTTCCTCTGAAAAGTAATAGGCGGTTTGTGTTGTTACCCCGCCGCTCTGAGCAATAAGACTTATATTCCCTTTTATGAATCTTTTTGGTTGCATGGGGTTAAATGGCGTGCAAATGCCTGAGCCGGTACATATAACGCCAATACTGTTGGGGCCAATGAATCGAATGCCGTATCGTTTTGCCGTATAGAGGACATCCGTCTCGGCCTGATTGTCTTTTTCCTTGAATTCCCCAAAACCGCCCGTGGATATAATAGCGTTACGAATGCCCTTTCGCCCGCAAATTTCCAGTGTATCGGCAACAAACCTGGCCGGAACCAGGATCACTGCCAGATCAATTCCCTTTGGCAGTGATTCTGGGCTGGTTATTATATTTCTTCCATATACCTTGCCCGGAACCCTGCCCACAGGATAAATCTCTCCGGAAAATTCCATATCCTGGCAATTGAATACAATGTTCTTGGCCAAGTTTCTTGGATTGTCCGCTACACCAAAGACCGCTATGCTGGAAGGATAGAAAAACTGTCTCATTTCCTTTTTCCCATCCTCTCTGAAATCCTGCCCGCAGTTTCAACAACCATCCGTCCCAGATATCCCCTGTCTTCCAATTCAAAACTGAAGAGGGTGGCGGCAATTCCGATGCAACCTGCCAGATCATTGCGGAAATCATAGATGGGAGCTGCAACCCTGCGAACACCCTTCCTCAACTCCTGGTCTTCGAAGGCATAACCATCCTCTTTTACCTTTAAAAGTTCCTGTTCAAGTATCTTCATATCGGTAATTGTGTGCTCCGTAACGGTGGGAAGGCCTATTTTGTCCAGGACATTATGCCTTTTTTGAGGTTCCATATGGGACAGATAAATTTTTCCAACGGCCAATGCATGGAGATATGGGTAAAAACCTCCAACTCTTGAATAAAGACGAACACCCTCCGTTCCCTCAATCTGCTCGATAAGTATGAGTTGATCCCGGTCAAGGGAGGACAACTCAATAGTCTTGTGGGTTTTTTCCGCCAGTTCCTGCATGAAAAACAAAGCTACGGAACGAAGGGTGATCTTGTCCTGGATACGGTTTCCCAAGTAGAGGAGCTTCATTCCCGCACGGTAAAATCCTCTTTGATCAGCCCTCTCCACTATTCCCCTGTCACACAACGTATTCAATATCCTGATAAGGGACTGCCTTGGGATACCTACCCTTTTCACAATCTCCGAAAGGGATAGATCCCTGTCACTGGCTGCCATAAGGTCTATCACATCAAGTGCGCGGCTAACCGCAGGGGCATGTGATGATTTGCCTTTTCTCATTGCTTAGTTCCATATATGGTATTTTTAGTATCTTATATGGTATTTTATATGTGCCGGTCTAAATGTCAAGTGAAAATAAAGTGGTGTTTAACCGGCAAGAATAACTTAGTAATTTGATCCCGGTTTGAGAACACTTCTAAGTTATAGAGTTGACATCCATACCCTTCATTCTTAGGTTTGCAAAGGATATAACAATTCAGCATTTGAAAAAACAATCTTGGATATAATATAGGGCCATAACACTTCCTGTTCTATTTTCGAGTCTGAATTGTTATAAAAAAATGCTTTGAAGGATAGTAACGTCACTGCTGACCTGGAAATTCTCCGGTACCCCTAAGGATTATGAAATTGGTCAAAAGAAAACAAAAACGCACAAAAAAGATCGGGCTGGCCCTGGGAAGTGGCTCCGCACGTGGATGGGCCCATATCGGAGTCATCAAGGCCCTGAGTAAAGCGGGCATACATGTTGATTATGTGTCCGGTACAAGCGTCGGCGCGGTGGTTGGTGCAGTATATGCCTCCGGTGCAATACACTCCTTTGAAGAGGTGGTTCTCCAGCTTGACTGGAAAAAGGTGGTTTCCTTTCTTGATGTAGTATTCCCCAAGTCCGGCCTGATAGACGGCAACAAGATCGCTGATTTCGTGCGCATCCACGTTGGAGAAACGGATTTTAAAGACCTTTCTCTCCCCTTTCGCGCCGTATCAACAGATCTTGTAACCGGAACAGAGGTTGTAATTCAAGAAGGTGATATCATTGAAGCGGTGAGGGCGAGCATATCTATCCCGGGAATATTCACGCCGCTTAGAAAAGAAGGCAAAACCCTGGTAGACGGCGGTCTTGTAAATCCCGTTCCTGTTAGCATTGTGCGGGAAATGGGGGCTGATCTCGTTATAGCTGTTGACCTTAACCATGACACTATTTTGAATAAAGGCGCAAATAGGATCCTTAGCCTCGATTCAACAGCCGGCAATTTCGATAAACAAAACGGGCGGATCCTGGGTAAAAAGAATAAAATATTGGAGGCATTAAACAAAAGAATCAGGACGCTTGATTTTCCCGCGTTTACCCAGATAATGCGCCGCACAACCGGTGATCCACTGCCGAACATTTTTGAAGTGTTGCTTACGTCCAGCCAAATCATGCAGGCACAGATTACAGCCTCACGATTGAAGGCCGAGCCGCCCGATATACTGATCCGGCCAAAGCTTGGACACCTGAGGTTTCTGGATTTCCACAGGGCTGCAGAAGCGATTTTTGAGGGATACAGGGAAACAAAATCGTGTATAGAACTTAGCTCTCTTGGTTCATCCCTCAAAGCATTAAAACGGCGGTGAGATTGCAACTAATGAGGAGTCAGAATTCAGGAGCCAAAAGACAGAAGACAGAAAAAAAGATAAAAACAATCTCACGCAGAGCGCACAGAGACGCAGAGTTCAGTATCTCATCCGCAAAATCAGACAAGATCTACACGATCAAAAGGATTACACAGGTATTAAGGCTGTTTCAAAGACATCACAAAGTGATGGTCCGGATGGTATTTCATCCGGGCCTATGAGGAGGAGTCATCATGAGTAAAAACAAGTTTGCTTATTTTTACTTCCGATGATCGTCCCCATATATCTTTGAAAGGATGGGCGCTCTGCTTGTAGGTGCAAAGCATTGATCCCACTACCGGGGCCCGCAGTCAATGCGGCGGGCTGGACACTGTTTTGTATTTTTTAGGTTTTTATGATCTCTGTGCCTCTGCGTACTCTGCGAGAGACTATCTTTTAAAAAAAGTGTCCAAAAATCATGTTGATCCTGTCTAATAAGAGCTAACGGGACCAAAAAGCCCTGCTTTAAAAGCAGGACTTTTGCTTTCATATGCTGAAGGCTGATCGCTTACAGCCCCCCAATCGAGCTTAGCTCAATTGGAATGCAAATCTAATTCTGCTCTCCTCCGTACAATTCCTTAATCTTGGCCCTGTCGGGCGAGCCATCCTCAAGGAGTGGCAGATCCGTGATTATTTCCACGTATTGGGGCTTTTTGAACCGTGCGATGCGTTCCCCTACAAAATCAATCAAGGCCTGCGCCTCAAGGAGCTGGCCCTCTTTTGGCTGGCATACCGCCTTGATCCCCTCTTTCCACTTGGGATCCGGCACGCCGAATACAACGGTTTTTTCCACGGCAGGGTGTTCAAGTATGACCTTTTCAACCTCGGCCGGATAGACGTTTTCACCGCCCGGCTTGATAAGCTCTTTCTCGGCTTTACGGCCGGCATAGAATAGAAAGCCTTCCTCATCGAAACGGCCCATATCTCCGGTATGATGCCATCCGTCCCTGAAAGTATATTCGTTATCTTCTGGCAGATTCCAGTAGCCCTTAAACACCATCGGGCCCTTCATTATGATTTCACCGACCTGGCCCATAGGGACCGGCAGGTCGTAATCATCCACAAGCCTTACCTCGGCTAGGGGCAGCATTTTGCCCGCTGAACCGGGTCTGTCGTTGTAACGCCCAAAGGTTGCCACGCAAGAGGTTTCTGTCTGCCCATACATGCAAAAAAACGTTCCCCCTGTAACTTGTTGATACTTCTCGATGGTCTCAGGGGTATCCAGACCGGCCACGACCCTAAGCGTCTTGATGTCTTTCCCGGACTTTTCATGTTGCTCAAGGACGGAGGATAGGATCGGTGAAAAAGTGAACATCATGGAGACCTTTTTTTCCTCAATGAGCTCCACAGCCTTTGCAGCATCAAATTTACTCACATTTAGATTCAGCGCCCCTGCATGGAAGGCTGTTGTGGCCATAAAAAGGCCGCCCACATGGAAGAGGGGCAGGATATTCAGATGCACATCTTCCGGCAAAACACTGAAAAAATAATCAAAATGCATATCCGCACATAGCACATTTCCATGACTCAACAGGGCCCCCCTGGGCCTGCCGGCCACAGCGGCAGTATGGATAATGACAAAACCATCATCAGTGGAGACCTGTTCCGGTTCAAAGTCATTCTCTTGATCCATAAGAGAATCAAAATCAGAAAACTTGCCTCCTCCAGGGCCCAAATTGAAATACTTTTTTACTGATGGAAGCTTTTCTCTTACTCCCTCAACGGTTTCCTGGAATTCCTGATCTACAAATACGAGTTTGGCCTCACAATCATTCAGATTGTATGCCATCTCATCAGCAGAAAGCCTCCAGTTGATGGGCAACATTATTGCCCCCAAGCCCGCTGCCGCACCATAAAGGAGGAAATATTCAAGGCTGTTTTTTCCCACGGCCCCAATTCGGTCTCCCTTGGCAATCCCGGCCTTCCGAAGACCGGAGGCCACTCGATCGACCTTTTCCTTATACTGGAAAAAAGTCAGGGTCCTGTTATCATCCACATCCAACCATGCTTCCTTTTCTTTGAAGCATACGGCATTTCGATTTATGAGATCGTAAAATGTAAAATCATAAAGTCCCATAATACACCTCTTTAATGAAGTGAACTAAAGTAAATTAAAATGCCTAAAGCGAACTAAAGTTAATTGCTTTTTCCTGAGAATTTTAGGCAATTTAGTTCATTTTAGTTCACTTTAGGCACTAAATGAAATTGTAGTAGGGGGCATTGAGGCTCCACATTACCGGAAGCCAAAATACACCCCTACCAAATTTATAGACTAATTACTCTACCGTAGCCTCAAAAGGCAGCACCTTTACAACGCCATCGGCCTTAAAGGTGAAAACGCCCTCATGCACGGTAACCGGAACCGCGTAATCAGGGACACCGGTCCACCATCTTTCAAGGGCCTGCCATGGGCTCCAGCCTCTGGACTTAAGACCAGGGCCACCGGTAACCTGTAGCCAAATAAGGGCAGACCTAACAGTGATCATGGTGGTGGCCCTCACCTCATTGGTCTTACCCGCCGGAATCCAGAAGGCATCCTGGTTACTGACGGTCACGAGATCAAAATCCTTGTCAAAGGCCACAGTAAACTTTATTCCTTCCACCAGAATTTGATAGGGATTAGGGTTCTCAATTCTAAAGAGGAAGCTCATAACTAATGGCGCACCTCGATTGCCAGTGCTCCCCTTGCTGGGCTTGACCTCCTTCGAAAAATACCAGTACCCATCGAACTGCTGAACGTCAAAAGACTCAAGCCTGACCACCGGGGCCTTGAAATTGGCTTCAGTGGGCTTTATCTGAACGGTGACACAGGATGTCACAACGAAGCCCATCCCAAAAAGCAGCAGGGCTATTAAAAGATTTTTTTTCATCTTATCATTAGTAGCCTAATAAAATTTTATTCCCCTAACAATAAATTGAAAGATATTTTTTCAAATAAAAATTTGGGGTCAGGATCTATTTCACCCCAATCGAGTTTTAAATAGGAAGCCCTGACCCCGGATATTGTTTCTAAGGGTAACGGGCCTCCAAATTGAGTGCCTTTTGGACACCATCAGCCCGGAAGCTAAATGACGCCTCTTTAATATCAATGGGGAAGGACATGTCAGCAAGTCCCGTCCACCACTGTGTAATTTTGTCCCAGGGCTTGTCCCCTCTCTCCATAGCCAATTGCTTACTGGCTAATAGAAATTTAACATAGGTGGAAAAAGGAGTCAGCGTGACAGTCATCATCTTTGTATTGGTTTTCCCGGCAGGTATCCACATCGGATTATTATCCCGCACGATGCGCAACTCATAGTCATCAAAATACAGGAAGAACTGGGCAGATTCCAATAGAACCGGATACTCATTTGGATTGGTGATTTCAAAGACGAAGTCCAGTCCGACCGGAGAAGAGCCTCCGCCCGCAGGGGCTTTGCCCATAGCCACTTTAGCCTTCCCGTAGTACCAGAATCCTTCATAATATCCTAACTGAATTGAGTCTAATTTTATCACCGGGTCCTTAAAATTGGCCGCCGTAGGTTTTACCGGTATTGTTACGCAGGATGTCAGAACGACACCCAGACCGAAAAGCAGCACGGTCATTAAAACCAGTTTTTTCTTCATAGTATAACCTCCCTTATTGGAACTTGGAATGATACATTCCTCCTTCCGAATTGGAAAAGTTTTCCGTTAGGTTAACCACCTCTTTCTTCGCTTGTAATGCTTTACCTCTGCAAAGCTCTTTGTCTTTCCTTTTTCAGAGAGCCCGAGGTAAAAGTCCTTTATATCTTCATTTTCCTTCAGTCTCTCGGAGGTATCATCCATGACGATGCGTCCCGTCTCCATGACATACGCGTATGGAGCCACATTCAAGGCCAGCTTCACATTCTGCTCAACCAGAAGGATAGATATCCTTTCCTCCTTGTTGAGCTTCGTCAAGATGTTGAATATCTCGTGGATTAACATCGGGGCAAGGCCCATAGAGGGTTCATCTAAGAGCACTAATTTGGGCTCGGTCATCAGGGCCCTACCGACTACAGCCATCTGCTGCTCTCCTCCGCTCACAAACCCTGCAACTTCGTTGCGCTTTTCAAGCAGCCGGGGAAAATAGTGATACACCAGATTCAATCCATCCCTGACCGAACCTGTTTTCCTTAAATGGGCCCCAACCTTGAGGTTCTCCTCAACCGTGAGGTGCTCAAAGACCCTGCGGCCTTCGATGACCTGGATAACACCCATCTTGGCAATCTCGACTGCGGTCTTTTTGTGTATCATTACGCCCTCAAATTCAATGGCCCCATCGGTGACCTCTCCGACTTCAACCTTCAGAAGGCCGGAAACAGATTTCAGGGTCGTACTTTTTCCCGCGCCGTTTGCGCCGAGGAGCGCCACTATTCCACCCCTGGGTACCTCAATGGATACGCCCTTGAGGACCAGGATGACCTCATGGTATTTGACCTCAATGTTATTTATACTCAAGATATTTTCTACTGCTTCCAAAAGCCGAACCTCCAAAAGCGGTTAATGAAAATTTTTTTCTAAAAATTCCTATTCCGAAATTCACTAATTACCATCCAAGCCATTCAGATTCATATTCTTTCGGCCACCTTTCCTTCAAGTCAACAAATTCCACCTCATGAAACTTACCGTCCTTATATTCCTGGACCAGACAGCCGGTTGTAGCCCTGTGATCTGTTGCCGTATAGGTCACATCACCCGCACCCAGGCCGATATGGAATTTTTGCATGGTCTCGAAGCCCTTTTTCATGATCCCCGGACCTGACAGATCGCCTGCCTTGTCGGCCCTTTTCATGGCCTCCCAAAGGACCAGGGCATCACCCCAGGCCTGTGGTGTCCTGTTCAGACGCTTTTCAGCGGGAATGCCGGGGTTGTATTTTGCGGCATACTTCACAACATGATCCATGTTGTCCGAAGGCTGACCAAAAAACTTGATCGGGGTTGCACCCATAACAACCAGGGCATCAGCTGCGTTCATGGCGGCTCCGGCAAGGCGGGGCAGGTTTTCATCAAGACCCCAGTTATTAATTATATGAGCTGCCCTTAATCCAAGTGCATAGCAATCCCTGATAGTAGCGGATACGGACATGGTGGTGTTTCCATGCCAGATTAAATCCGGTTTAAACTTCTGAAGCGCCATGATCTGGCTCTTGGTATCTAAGGCAAAGAGACTGACATCCTGGTCAGGTCCTATTTCAAAACCCAACATCTTTGCATGATCTTTTATAGCTGCAATCGGCGCACTGGCATAAGGAGAAGCAAACATATATGAACATGCAAGACGAGGTTTTCTTTTTCCGTAATCCGGGTGATTAGGCCATTTCTTGTCAAACCATGCGGTCAAGCACGACCTGGCATTGGTGGAATAGTCAGATGAAAAGAAAAGGTTGTAGGGTGTTCCTAAATGCTTTTTCCCGTCCTTGCCTACCCAGTCAACCGGGTTGGTCAAATGCGCAGAGTAGGAAGCTGATACATAAGGCATCTTGTCCTTATTTATTGTGGGTGATAGGGCCTCTGTATCACCTGTTCCCCATCCCATGATGGCGATGACCTTCATCCTCTTGAGGAGTTTATACTTTGTGAGGGCCTCAGGGATCCGGTAGCCATAATCAAACCATGTATATTTTATCTTCTTTCCATTTACTCCGCCCATATCATTAATGTAATGAAATGCCTCTGCCATTCCAAGGGCATAATCCTTTCCCACATCCGAGGTGGCGCCGGTTGTATCCATAATGCCGCCCACCTTAATCGTCTTGGCTGTAGCCATTGAGGACAGGCCAAACAAAAAGACAAAGGCAAGCACTGGTATCAAAATCTTTTTCACCTTCATAATGTTCCCCCCTTTTTAAAAACAAACTTGTTTAAAATACATAAAAATCAATCAGTTAATCAATTAACTATTAACTATGCCCAATACTCACCTCCTTTCTGCCTTAGAAGTAAACGAATAAAACAATAATGGCCTCGCAATAAGTCTCTCTTTTTGTCATTGCAAGCCCCCCCCCTCAAGGCGGGAATAAACTCCGCGAGGCAAAGCAAGAAATCTCCGAGATTGCTTCGTCGGCCTCCGGCCTCCTCGCAATGACAAAATAAGGAAATA
>CAZENC010000053.1:0-13313 GCA_964513115.1 uncultured Desulfobacteraceae bacterium
AGGTCTTCTGACCGTTTATGATTACATGATCACCCTCTTCAACCGCGGTAGTGCGCATTGATACCAGGTCACTGCCGGCATCAGGTTCAGTCATGGCTACGGAAGTGATAACATCGCCCGAGACACATCCCGGCAGATATCTCTGTTTCAACTCTTCCGAACCGTACGAGGTAATGTAGGGCACCACAACATCGCTGTGCAGGGGAGCTGCAAGACCACTTTGACGGGTAGCAACGACTTCTTCTGTGACAATGACCGAATATAAGAAGTCTGCCCCTCTGCCACCGTACTTCTGCGGCAAATCCATGCATAAAAAGCCCTGTTCACCCATTTTTTTCCATACGGACCTGGGCGTGATACCGTCTTTCTCCCATTCGTCCGCATAAGGTGTAACCTCTTTTTCAAAAAACTCTCGGACCGCCTGTCTGAATGTCCTGTGTTCTTCGGTATACTTTAAAATATCCACTTCTTATTTCACCTCAAATGGTTTGTTGCGAATTTACATAGCAACTATTCAGGAGTCAAAATAGTTAATTCCTTTCACCTATTATCTGATCTGAAAGCATGTTTTTCTGTATTTGTACCGGTTCTAAAAACAGGTCAAGTGCCTTTGCATCCCTGTAAAAACGCTCAACATGGCCTTCTTTCATATAGCCAAAACCACCAAAGATCTGAACAGCATCGCTGGTAACCCTGTATGCAGCCTTTGTGGAAATCATCTTTGACATGAGAATGGCTCCTTTGTCTGGCCTTCCGTTATCCAATGACCATGCTGCTTTATAGACTATGAGCCTTGCCATTTCTATATCCATATACATGTCTGCCAATTTGTTTCTGATACCGCCGAATTTTGCAATCGCTCTGCCAAACTGTTCCCTGCTCGTGCTGTATTCCAACGCCTTATCCAGTCCTCCCTGCGCAAGGCCTATCCCCATAGCACCGGTTTCGACCCTCATCTCATCTAAAAAGTCCTTTATCTGATAGTATCCCTTGTCTTCCTCTCCGACCCTATTTTCATGCGGAACAATAACATCTGTAAAAGAGACTTCGTCTGACGGGACCATCCTCATGCCCAACTTTTCTCCCATGGTAGACGCATCCACTCCCACTGTATCTCTTTCAACCAAAAACACGGATTGCGCAAGGGGGTCATCCAACCGTGTTTGACAGACAACGATCATATGTTTAGCCAGGCTGCCAAGGGTAACAAACGCCTTCTTTCCATTAATGACGTATCCATTTTTGTCCATCCGCGCAGTTGTTGAAAATGGCGAAAGTGAGTAACCTTCCTCCAAAATGGCAGTGGTAAATACACTTTCACCCTGTGTTATTAAAGGCAGAATTTTGCCCTTTTGATTCTCATTTCCATGCCTAAAGATTATTTCCGAACCGAGATCTGAAAGGGCCAGTGCTATTCCCATTCCCGAATCCTGCCGGCAAAAAGCTTCTGTTATCAAGACGTTTTCAAGAAGACCCAGCCCCTGACCGCCATGTTCCTCAGGAAGATGCATACCAACAAATCCGAGGTCACATGCCTTTTTCCAGATGGTTGAAGGAAACTCCTGGTTCTGGTCATATTCGAGAACGGCATCAGGATCGAATTCTCCTTCGGCAAACTCTCTCGCTGCCTTTTGGATATCTCTCAGCTCCTTAGTAAAATCAAAATCCATTCATTTCTCCTCCCTCCATTTTTTTCGACAGGATGAACAGGCCCGCCCTCCCCGTCCCGAGATCGGCACGGGATCGGGAGGCGCGACGCAAGCAATTTCGTTTGTATATTGGTACTAAACATTAGATGCCGGCTTTAGTTAGTCGCTGTTTTTTAAATCAGGTCTGGGCCAGGGATTGAAGTGAATTTTTGTCTCAGATCTCAGTTCCCATATCTTCCGATAATGCCAATGCTGCAAACATTCATGAAGGGAACTCCTCCCAGATTGTGGGTGAGTCCGAGCCGCGGGTTATCGATCTGTCTTTCTCCGGCCCTTCCATGCAACTGGAGGTACATCTCATAGAGCATGCGCAATCCGGACGCACCAATGGGATGGCCAAAGCACTTCAAGCCTCCGTCTACCTGGCAGGGGATCCCTCCCCCGTTCAGGTCATAAAAGCCGTCCGTGATATCCCTGACCGCCCGGCCCCGTTCAGAAATATGAAGGTCCTCATAAGTCACCAACTCCGTAATGGAGAAACAGTCGTGGACCTCCATCATGCTGATTTCCTCCCGCGGGTTCGTGATCCCGGCCTCCTTATATGCCCTGATACTGCACTTATCAGTGGTCATGAAATGATCACCGTCCCAATCGTTGAAACCCATTTCTTCGCCATTACTGAGGGAAAGCTGCAAAGCTTTGGCAGTGATAATATCCTTTTTTCCCATGTCCCTGGCCTTTTCCACAGTGGTGACAATAGCGCAGGCTGCCCCGTCACTTACCCCGCAGCAGTCAAAAAGCCCGAGGGGATGGGCAATAATAGGCGCCGCCATCACCTGTTCCTCTGTAACCGGTTTCCTCAAATGGGCCTTTGGGTTAAGGGCACCATTGGCATGGCTTTTAACGGAAATATGCGCCATAGCACGCTTCAGTTCATCGTCGGGAATCCCGTACTTTGCCGCATAGGCTGAAGCGAGCTGTGCAAAGGCGCCCGGTGCCGTCACATTGGGCCACCATAACCAGCTCAAAGATCCCCAGTTTGAACCAGGGTTGAGAAGCCCACCGTAGCCTGTATCCTTCAACTTCTCCACACCCAAGGCCAGACAGATATCATAGGCACCTGAGGCCACTGCATATACTGCACCCCGAAAGGCCTCTGTACCGCTTGCACAGAAATTCTCGGTCCTGGTGACCGGGATAAAAGGGAGCCTGAGCGTAGTGGAAAGAGGCAATGCGCTCTTACCCACATTAATCTCTTCAAAATAGGTCCCCTGCCAGGCTGCCTGGATCTCGTCTCTGTCAATCCCGGCATCTTCCAGGCACTCGGTAAAAGCCTCTACCATGAGTTCCTCGGCGCCTACGTCCCACCTCTCACCAAACTTGGTGCAACCCATCCCGATTATTGCTACCTTGTCCTTAATTCCTGTGGCCATATTCTTGACTCCTGTAATAGAATTGTTACGAAAAATCTCAAGAAATGAGTGAAGCTCCCCGCGCTTCCGCGCGGGGCATCTTCACATCTTCTGCGGAACCCGCCGAAGCAGATCCGCCTTCGCCAAGGCTATGGCGGATACCCTTTTCGCATTCATCCCCGCCCTTCCGGACGGGGCTTTCTGCGAAGGCGGGTAAAGAATCCAAGCCAAAAGGGCATGGTTTTCAAAAATTCAATAAAATCCTCTCTAATACTCAAGTCGTGACGGCCTTATAAAAAGTCGTATTCAGTGCGCGTGTCATTTCGATTCCGCCAAAGGCGGGAGAGAAATCTTATATTTTCAATGTTTCACACGCTCAAGATTTCTCCCTCCGGTCGAAATGACATTATTGCAATGTTATTTCGGAAACGCTCTACTAGTATAAATTATTCAGCTATTGGCTTTGTATTTCCGGCCAAAAAAATTGCAAATTTTAACACTTCAGCCTTTTGAAAAAATCAAACAATGTACAGGGTCCGCCAGCCATACGGCGGGCAAGCCATGGGGGTCTCTTTTCAGGATAGACTCGGCCAGGACATCTTTGAATTGATTTATTCAATCTTCAAAAGAACCGTGACGGCCCGCGCCACGCGTAAACTTGAGAGCACCTTCTAAAGCTCCCTCGGCCAGGGACTTCTGTCCATGGCGAAACTCGTTTGCCATGGCCTCTTCTAATGAAAGCTCCCACTGCTCGTAGGCAGACATCCTGTCCCCTCGCATGCATACTTCAGGAAACGCCGCTATCTCACGAGCCAATCTCTCGGCTTCGACCCTTGCCTGTCCCTCGGGAACAATACGGTTGGCAAGTCCCATGTCCAGCGCCTCCCTGGCACTCACGGGACGACCGGTCAGGATAAGGTCCAGCGCCTTGCTCATGCCGATCAGGCGCGGCAGGCGAACTGTCCCGCCGTCAATGAGCGGTACGCCCCAGCGCCTGCAGAAGACACCCATGACCGTGTTTTCTTCGACCACACGCAGGTCACACCACATGGCCAATTCAAGCCCACCGGCCAATGCATAGCCTGCGATTGCCGCAATCACAGGCTTGGAGAGCACCATGCGGGACGGACCCATCGGCCCGTCGCCGGACGGCTCCACGCGGTTAGCTCGATCCCCTGAGGCGATCGCTTTCAGGTCGGCCCCGGCACAGAAACTTCCGTGATCTCCGAAGAGTACGCCCACTTTCGCCGTCTCGTCCGCATCGAAAGCACGAAATGCGTCCGCAAGGGCCTCGGCTGTAGGACGATCCACGGCGTTGCGTACATCCGGCCGGCTCAGGATAACAGTGGTTATGGGTCCATTTCTTTCAATGCTTACACTCATTCCATTCCCTCCAATTGATGAAATTTTTCCCGGTCAGGTCAAATTGACATGAAAGAGGTTTTTCACCGCCCGTTCATCCCCAGAGTACGGGCCAAAGACCATGGAGTCAAGTTTTCTGTATCCTGCGATTTTGTTACAGGGTAAAATCTTCTCTTGACTGGATGAAACAGGTTCAGTTATATGAATTATCATCATATAACTGAATAATATTTACTTCCAGGAGAAAATACTTGGGCATTTCGGAAAGAAAAGAGCGCGAGAAAAATTTACAGCAAAAGATGCGCCGCAAACAGATCCTGGATGCCGCAAAACGACTTTTTTATGAAAAGGGATTCAGTGCTGCAACAATAGAGGATATTGCTCAAGAGGCGGAATTGAGCCCGGCTGCCATATACCTCTATTTCAAGAACAAAGATGACCTTTATGCCTCACTCAATCTTCAACTCTTAGAGTACCTGGCGGAAAGGCTGGAAGGGCTTTATGGTGAAGAAGGCTTAAATGCGGAAGAAAAGCTGGGAGCCCTGAAAGACCTTTTATATGACGTTTTTAATTTCGATCCGTTGATCCTTATTAATCTATTTCATCTCCAGGCAAGTGACGGTCTCAAAAATTTGTCGTCTAAGCGTACCGGCCAACTCAACGAATTGGCTGCAAAATGCCTCAGGAGCCTGGCCAAGATCTTTGAACAGGGCATTGCGGAAGGCCGCTTTAACAAGCACAATCCCATCGCCCTCGGAGATATCATATGGACTATTTTTACCGGGGCCGTTCTCTGGGAAGAAAGCAAGCGGATGATAAATCCACAAAAGGATTACCTTAAGCAGACCTTAGCCCTCGCTATTGATATTTTCATTAGAGGGTTGAGAAAGGAAGAGGGGTTGTCAAGTGACCCAAAAGGGCCATAAAACCGTCATAGAAATCAATAATCTCTTCCTCAGATTTGGTGGTCGGAAGGGCCTTTGTAGCTATCCGGGACAATGATCTTGCCGGCTCCTTATGGGCCCACCTGATCACGGTTGTCAACTCAGAGCATAAACCTTAAGGTGAGGGAAGAAGGATGCCATGAGAGAGCAAACTGTAATTTTTCTCTCAATTGTATTAGCCATCTGCATGGGCCTGGTGACTTTGAGTTCACCCTCTTCTGCAAAAGAGGTGTCATACTTAAGTTTGGCAGACTATACCGGTCCCATTGCAGGACTTAATGTCCCTGCTGATATGGGCCTCGAAGACTATATCAAGGAACTCAATTCCAATGGCGGTGTCGATGGTGTTAAGATTAAGTTTATTGGAATTGATACAAGATACGATGTAGCCAGGGCAGTCTCTGCATACAAGCGGTACAGAAGGACCCCAAAACTATTGGTTGTCAACTCAATCAGCACGGGTATTGGTAAGGCCGTTGCCAGGTTAATCGAAAGGGACAAGAGACTTCAAATTGTCCCGGGAGAAGGGGAATTCCAGGCCCACCTTCAAAGGACTTTTATCTGGGGTCCAGCTTATCAGGATGCATTTGCAGGTTCCCTGGATTGGATCATGGCTGACTGGAAGGCCAGGGGAAAATCCGGTGCCCCTGTAGTAGGATTTGTTAACTGGGACAACCCTTATGGCAGGGAACACCTGCGGGGAGGCAAAGAATATGCTGAAAAGTTAGGCGTTAAATTGCTTCCACCTGAATTCTTTCCGGCCGGCACCCTCAAACATGACGTTTATCTGACACGACTTGCCAAAGCAGGGGCAAATTACATTCATGCCGGTGGCTTTGACCCTACTCCCACCAATGTTATCAGGGATGCCCACTCTTTAGGTATTACAAAAAAAATACAAATGACCTGCGGCTACTGGGGTCCTACTGCCCTGGGTATTGGCGTTCATGCAGAAGCCCTGGAAGGAGCGGTGATTACTTCTTTTTACCAGAGGGGTGAGGAGTCCAGGAACAATTCTTTTGTGACGGCTCTCTGGAAAAAATACAGGGGTTCCATGGACAAATACAATGAAGTGTACGGTATGGGCATGTCCTGGGGTATGACCTATGTGGCCGGTCTAAAGTCCGCCCTTAAGGCGGTTGGGTATGACAAGCTCAAACCTGACGATATGTACGAGGCCTATCAAAAAATTACCGGTTTGGACAAGAACGGCATTCAGGGGGTATGTGCCTATTCTCCCACCTCCAGAAGGGGAAGCCTGGAAGTCAAAACTTACAGGGTAAAAAATGGCAAGATCATTCCCATAACGGGCTGGCGAAAGACACCTGATGCAGTAAGCCTTCACAAATTCCAATAAAATATGGAAAGGAGGCAAAAAATGAAAATTATCAAGGTTGTTTTATTGTTTGTTGTTATCCCAAGCTTGGTGTTAGGGGCCATTTCATGCCGGACATCACCATCACTAGTGGGGCCAAAGGCAAAGCTGGAGGTAAGTCCTGCCGAGACATTCCTTTCTCCTGCCTTGATCATAAAACCAGTAACCTTTAAGGGTTCCAAATTTTCCCCCAATGAGATAATCACCGTGGAGATGGTTTTACCATCAGGCATGAAGATGAAAGGGCTCAACGAAGGAGAAAATATGGTAGGACTTGCTGTTGGAAATTCTGACGACAAAGGAAATTTTACCGCAGCCATGAAGCCCATGGCGACCTTGAACTCGTTCTTTCAGGTGGGCTGGACACCACTGCCTAGACCCAATTTCAAAGAGGCAAAGCCGATTCCTCCCGGCGTTTATGAGATTACTGCCACGGGCCTGGATTCGGACAGGGTTGGCACATCAAGCCTGAAAATCGTTCCGCCACCAAAGAAGAAAAAATAAGACGCGGTTTTCAAAGAAGCAATAGAGGTCTTTAAGGAAACAAACCAATCTAATAAGGAGGAAAGTTTATGGATATAAACGGTTCTGTTGCGGTTATAACGGGAGGCGCCTCAGGTCTGGGAGAGGCAAGCGTCAGAAATCTTGCAAAGCAGGGGGCGAAAGTCTCAATACTTGATTTTGCAGAAGATAGGGGACAAAAGGTTGCCTCAGAACTGGGAGATGCCGTTATTTTTTGTATGACTGACATAACTGACGAAGGAAATGTCCAGGCGGCAATGGATAAAACCATCGAAGCCTTCGGGGCGATTCACGTGGCAATCAATTGCGCTGGGGTGGGAATCCCGGCCAAGGTTCTGGGCAAAGAAGGGCCCATGACCATGGATCATTTTAATAAGGTTGTACAGATTAATCTGATCGGTACAATGAATGTCATCAGACTGGCCGCGGAAAAAATGGTAGCAAATGCCCCTAATGCTGACGGCGAAAAAGGCGTTGTCATTAATACCGCTTCTGTTGCGGCCTTTGACGGTCAGGTCGGCCAGGCCGCTTACAGCGCATCCAAGGCCGGTGTCGCCGGAATAACCCTTCCTGTTGCCCGTGAGTTTGCGGACTACGGAATAAGGGTCATGACCATTGCGCCCGGCATTTTTGATACGCCCATGCTCCTGGGGCTTCCGGAAAACGTAAAAGAGGCACTGAATAAAATGGTCCCTTTCCCTAAGAGACTGGGAAAGCCCGATGAATTTGCAGGTCTGGTTCAGCATATTATTGAAAACCCAATGCTCAACGGTGAAGTCATCAGACTGGACGGTGCCATAAGAATGGCGGCAAGATAGTTTCAAACCATACCTTATCCCTTCCCATGGGGGAGAGGTGACACATATGGATTTTGATCTAAGCGAAGAACACAAGATGATCAGGGACATGTCGTGGGACTTTGCCCGGGAAGTGATTGTTCCCCGTGCCGAGGAGATGGAGAAAACCGGGGAATACCCATACGACATTATGGATCACATGGCCGAACTGGGCATGATGGGAATCCCCTTTCCCGACACCTACGGTGGCAGTGGGGGCGATTGGGTTGGAATGCATGTCTGCATAGAGGAGATATCCCGTGGCGACATGACCCTGGGCGCCCTTTTGGATGTAACCACCAGCATCGTCGCCCAGGAACTCTATGTGTTCGGAACGGAAGATCAGAAGAAAAAATGGCTGGTTCCCATTGCAAAAGGCCTTAAGATCGGCGCATTCGGGCTGACAGAACCGGATGCAGGATCGGATGCGGGATCAATCCGGACAACCGCTGTCCTCAAAGGCGAAGAGTGGATTCTCAACGGCACCAAACAGTTTATTACCAACATCGGACTCCGCCATGCCTCTGTTCTCTTAGCCACTGCCATAACCGAAAAGAAAAGGAGCGGGAAAAATATTATCAGCACATTTATCATTCCCAAGGATGCATCCGGTTTTAAGTTGGGCGAGCGGTATGACAAAATAGCCTGGCACGCTTCGGCCACCCACGAGGTCATCATGGAGGATTGCCGCATTCCAAAAGAAAACCTGCTGGGGGACCCGAACAGAGGTTTTTCGCAGCATTTGGCCGTGCTCGAAACCGGGAGATTGAGTATTGCGGCCTTGTGTGTTGGAGCGGCCCAGGCCTGTCTGGATATATCATCACGCTATTCCAAAGAACGGACCCAGTTCGGGCAGCCGATTTTCAACTTTCAGGCCATACAGTTCAAACTCGCAGATATGGCCGTGGCCATCGAATTAGCCAGAAACCAATACCTCAAGGCGGCCTGGCTCAAGGATCAGGGCCGCAATCATACATTTGAGGCAACAGTAGCCAAGCTTTATGCCTCGGAGATGCTGGAAAAGGCTGCCAGCGACGCCGTACAGATCCATGGAGGATATGGATACATGAATGAGTATCCGGTATCACGCATTTACAAGGCGGCAAAACTCCTCCAGATTGTTGAGGGAACCTCAGAGGTTCAGCGAATGGTTATAGGCCGTATCCTTGCTTAAGAGACCTCCAGATATTCACTGGCCATTGAAACCAGCAAACTATTGCGGATAAAGAATTAAACAGGAGGAAAAAACCATGAGACAAGTAGCTGTTTTAGGTGTGGGCATGACAAAATTCGGCATATCCGAAAAGACCAATTTGGAGATGTTCGCCGAGGCCGGCCTTGACGCCATAACCCATTCAAATGTCGAGCCGAAAGATATTGAAGCCCTTTATTTCGGAAACTGCCTGGGTGGATTCGAAGAGGGTCAACTGCACATGGCCCCCTTTGCACACGCGGAGTTGGGCCTGCCCTTATCCGCTCCTGCTACCCGTTTTGAATCGGCGTGCGCCACGGCTACTGTGGCAATCCGTCATGCAGCACTTCTCGTGGCCGCAGGCGTTTATGACCTGGTACTTGCAGGCGGCACCGAGAGGGCAACGACGATGGGCACACCCTTTGCCACCAGGACCTTTGCAATGGCATCTCAGGCACAGAATGAATGCCCGGCAGGCATTACTTTTCCCGGGGTTTTTGCCATGGCAACGCATATGTACTCGAATAAGCATGGCATTCCGCTGAAAGAACTGAAGAAGCACATGGCCGAGGTCGCCGTTAAAAATCATTACCACGGTTCCATGAATCCCAAGGCCCATTTTCAAAAGGAGATCGACGTGGAGACCGTTCTGGGAGGTATGATGGTTGCGGACCCGCTCCAGCTTTTCGACTGCTGCCCCTTTTCCGATGGCGCCGCTGCAGTGGTGGTGGCCGAGGAAAAGAAAGCAAAAGACCTCGTTGACAAACCGATCTATATAGCAGGCACAGGACAGGCATCGGGCGGCCCTCTATATCTGCAGCAGGACCTCTCCCGGGTCAGGGCGAGGGAAGCCTCTGTTGCCCAGGCGTACAAAGAGTCCGGCCTGGGACCTGATGACATAGACGTAGTCGAACTCCACGACTGTTTTACCATTGCCGAGATCCTTGCCCTGGAAAGTTTCGGGTTCTATGACTTCGGAAATGCATTTGACGCGGCAACCAAAGGAGAGACCCGCTTGAATGGGAAGGTTGTAGTAAATCCTTCCGGAGGACTCAAGGCCAAGGGGCACCCAATCGGTGCTACCGGGGCGGCTCAGGTGACGGAGATTGTTGAACAGCTCAGGGGAGAAAGCGGCCCGCGCCAGGTGGAAGGTGCACGAATCGGTCTGGTCGACACCCTGGGAGGCGACTTTGGAACCGTATGCAATATAATCTTAAGGAGTTAAAAATGGACTATAAACTCACCTTTGATCAATACCAGAAGGGTCTTGAGCGGGAAGAATTTTTGGGGCTTCGGTGTAATGCCTGTAACACATACACATTTCCGCCACTCGGGGTATGCCGCAAATGCAGCGGCACCGATCTTGAGGTAACCCAAATGAGTGGAAAAGGGATCATACGAACATTCACGGTCATCCGGGTAGCGCCCGAGGGCATGAAGCCGCCTTATGTGGTTGCCATGGCAGAGCTTGAAGAAGGGGCCTGGGCAATTGGTAACCTTGTGGACATAAATCCCGATGATGCGGATATGAGCCTTATTGGAAAAAGTGTCAAACTGGGAAGCCAAACCGTAAAAGGTGATATCTTTTCAGCAGGTGATTCCCGGGTTGTCACATTTTCTCTGATAGATAGTTAGATAGTGACCATCTTTTCTCACGCCCGCTCACTACGTTCGCTAGAGCCCGCAGAGAGCACAGAGTTTTTTTTGAAATAAAAATTCTGTCCTCTGTATCCTCTTAGTCAGCGAAGGTATGGGGCTCTTCGAAAGGACGCATTCCGCACCTTGAGCCTTGTGCCTTACGCCTAAAGCCTCAATATAGATGCGGACTTAAGAAGAGTACCATGCCGAGCCGTTTGACTGCCACAGCCAACCAACACAAGCCCACCCTAAGGATGGGGCTTTATACCCCAGTTAACTATTTGCAGGAAACTTGACTGAAAAGGTGCTCCCGCCTGATTCGAAACACTCTGACTTTTCTGAAATAAACTCACAATCGGAAATCCTACCCGGACATATATCCATATCTCCGGGAAGGAATCTGCAACGGGTACTATCAAAATCTACGTAAAACCCGTATCTTTCGGAAAAAGTCCTTATTCTAAGCAGATCGGAACCCGAACCCCCGGCATTAAATTCATACGGCCTTTTTGAGGTATAGAATTCCGTGTCCTGGGTATGGAAAAAACCCCCAAAAATCATTTCCTGGTTTTGGGGCGTGATTCCGACACCGTAATCACGAAACTCTACCCATATATTGTCCCCTCCCGTTCCTGCATTAATATCTATTCTTCCTTCATCCGGCATATTTTCTATGGCGTTTTTCAACAAACCACCGCACACCTTTTTAAGTATGTTTCTATCCATATTTACCACAATATTCTCTTCAAAATTTCTGACAATTTCCAGATTCCTGCCATGCATTAACGAAATAGCTTCATCGCACACCCCATCAAGGAATTCATCAAGCCGGATCTTTTCCATGTGAATCTCATCAACAACAAAAAGCGACTCTATTCGCCCGGAAATGGCATCCAGTATTTCCGAGTATTGCTTATTCCCACCTTCACTCAGTTCCTCCACAAAACTCACGGCATCTTCGAGGATATTGATAATCCTTTCTTTTTCTTCGACAGGTTTTTGATTCAGTATATCGTCGATCTTTGATTGAAGTTCCATTAGCCGATCTAAATTACGTTGACCTCTTTTTATCGGTTTATCCAATCCCTTAATGCCCGCTTTCCGCAGTTCCTTTGAAACCCTGTTAAATGCGCCTGAAATTATCGCCATGGGTGTTTTCAACTCATGGGACAAATGATTGATAACCCTCTCCCTGGCCTTGTCCAGGGCCTTAAGATCCTCATATAGCTTCGCATTTTCGAGCGAAATCGCCACATAATGAGACACCGAGGTGATCAGTTCCCTATCATCGTCCGTAAAATCACCGGAATTCTTATTAAGGGCCTGAAGCACTCCTATACATTTCCCACTTTTGTTTATGAGGGGAATACAGATCATGTTTTTAGTCCGAAAGCCTGACTTTTTATCGACATCAGAATAGAAACGAGGGTCATTATATGCATCATTTATTATCAACGGGCTCCTGTTCTGAAAGACCCAACCGGCCACGCCATAATCGGAAGGTATACGGATCTCATTTTTTTTCATGCTGGTTGCAACAAGCGACCACAGCTGGTTGAATTTCTCATCGTACAGGAATACCGTGCTCCTTTCGGTATCCATAACCTGATTAGTCTGAATCATAATCACTTCAAACAAGACCTCCATATTCATCTCGGAGGTAATAAGCTGGCCGAAGTTGAAAAGCTGTTTATGCCGGTACATCAGATCTCTCAACACCCAGTCTTCCTTTCTCCGGCCGAAACATCTTTCTTCCACATACTTCTGATCCGAATCGCCCATTGAGATCCTCCTCCAAGGCCAAATACCCTTTGGATCGGCACAGATACATGTGCCTTGTATTCACGCAACCCCAGCCAAATTAGTTAAAATATCACTTAGATAGACTGTATGTAAATAAATTTTTAGTTTTTTCTCCTGGTTAAGACCCTCTATATTCCCACAGGATTCCGGATTGCGTATTTTGAGCCCGCCACTTTAGGATTTTCCACATCAAAACTGCCCCTGCCTTTATCATAAACCAAATCCTAATTAATGCACCGCTGCTACCGGTGAGAAATGAAAATGTTTTACCCCTTCAGGCATTTTTGACAAAGAAAGCAATTTCGAAATCCGAATAGAAATTCGAAACAAATCCGAAATTCAAATGTCCAAATGTTCAAAACTTAAGAGAATTTTATCCAGGATAATGCCCATAAAAAAGTGTTTTGGTCATTTGAGTTTCTGTCATTTGGTATTGTTTCGAGTTTACTGCTTCGAGATTCGAATTTTCACTTCACAACAATCTAACACAGTTCATAATTTTGGGTATTTGCAAGGCGAAATTTGAAAAAACCATCATGGTTTGTTAGTTGCTGATTTACAAATGGATTTCCCGCTTTTT
>CAZENC010000054.1:0-13243 GCA_964513115.1 uncultured Desulfobacteraceae bacterium
ACCTCCGCGGGAGAGGTCATTCAGAGGCCCCGGCCTCCGGATATTCCATTGAACACCACTGTAGGGATATCTTGGCTATTCTGGATGATCTGGGAGTCGACAAAGCTGTGATCATGGGGCATTCCCTGGGAGCCTTCATCGGACTGGCATTTGCGGCTGAATATCCGGATCGAGTTAATCGCCTTATATTAGTTGATGGCGCTGGGAAGCTCTCACAAGAACAGTTTGATTCCGTCTTCGAGGCCATAAAGCCATCTTTAGACCGGTTGGGCAGGATTTTTCCTTCAGTTGACGCCTATATTGAATTAATGAAATCATCCCCCTATATTCACCCCTGGTCCTCTGCTATTGAAGGTTACTATCTCTACGAGCTGGAACAAGTTGAAGGCGGTGTGAGGTGTAATATAGATCCAGCCCATATCGAGATGGAAGCCGAAAATGTCAGGAAAGTTGAACCGGATTTGTTTTATTCAAAGATTCATTGTAAGGTCCTGATACTAAAAGCAACCGAAGGAATAATCAGTCAAAATGATCTTCTTTTACCTGAACCGGTTATAGATAGGATGGAAAAGGAGATTCCCAATGCAAAGCGGTTCGAAGTTGAGGGTGTCAACCACTATGGCATCGTGTTCCAGCCTCATTCTGAAAGAGACAGGGAAATCCTGGCTTTTCTGGAAGGTTAATTTTTGAAATCACCCGCTCCCGTTTTAAAATGGGAATTCGCTGCCGTTTCGTGATGTTCAAAGATCTTAAATTTTGAGGCATGCTTCTGGAATTTATTGATTAGATATGAAATATGTGCTTATTCTTAAAAAGAAAAAATTCGTTCGATAGGAGGTAAAACGCATTATGAGTTCTGAAAGCCCTTTGAAAGACAAACTCATCCTGGTGGTAGATGATGAGCCTGACGTTTTGGAAACCGTGGAAGAACATCTTGACGGGTGTCAAGTTCATAAAGCAAAGGATTACGATACCGCTCTTCAATACATACTGAGTTACACATATGACGTAGTTATCCTCGATATTATGGGGGTAAACGGTTTTGATCTTTTGAAGACCTCTGTCTCAAGGGGATTTCCAACAGTCATGTTCACCGCCCACGCCCTCTCACCCGAATCATTGAAAAAATCCATAAAATTAGGCGCTGTTTCTTTCCTTCCCAAGGAGAAGATCTCGGAACTCAGGTCACATCTTGAAGATGTGGTCTTGGGCGGCGGTGAATCTGTCTGGCAAAAACTCTTTGAAAGGATGGGCAGCTATTTCAATAAAAAATTTGGTCCGGATTGGAAAGAAAAAGACAAATTTTTCAAAGAATTTATTGAAGAATTAAGGGCAGGTCAAGAAAATCCGGCATAATAATCCAAGGCCATAAAATTCGAAAATGGCTTTCGCCTACCTCTTTTTGGCCTCGGACGAAGCCAGCTTTATCTCGGGCACGGTTCTGCGCGTTGACGGGGGAATTGTGGTCGGGACATAGGACTATGCGGAAGTTTCAGTAACTACGTGTGCCGGTTTTTTGCATGATCAGAGTTGATTGAGTTCTTCCTGTGCCGGGAAATCTTTCCTTCAATCATATAGATTACATCTTCTGCGATGTTGGTGGCGTGGTCTGCTATTCGCTCGAGGTGGCGGGAGATTAAAAAGAGATTGATCAAGTATGCAGTATTTTCAGGTCCGCGATTAATAGCCTCTTTGATTTTATCATAAATGCTGCAATTTATTCCATCCACTTCGTCGTCCAGCAAACATATTTTGTAGGCAAGATCAACATCAAGGTTCACAAGTGAATCAAGGCTGCCCTTAAGCATGGCTTCGGTTTTTTCAGCCATAATGGTGAAACCAAATGAGACTTTTACAGGAGGGCGCTTTGAAATATTCTCAACACGTTCCGCAATGTTTACGGCCTCATCACCAATACGCTCAAGGTCATTGTTGATCTTGATAATAGCGCTGATGAATCGCAAGTCCACTGCAACAGGCTGGTATAAGGCCAGGATCTTAAGGCATTCCTCTTCCAATTCTACTTCAATCGCGTCAATTTCACGGTCAGCATCTATAATTTTCCTTGCAAGATCTCCATCCCTTTTCTCATGAGCTTCGATAGCCATTCTGACCCGTTCCTCTACCATAGCGCCCAGTGAAAGAATCTTTTTTTTCAGTTTATCTATCTCTCTCTGCAAATGCCATTTCATAACTTATTCCTCATTTTGAGTGTTGATTTTAACCGAAACGTCCGGTGATATAGTCGGACGTCTGATTAAATTTGGGGCGGGTAAAGAGCTTCTCCGTCTTATCTGTCTCAATTAACTTTCCCAGGTAAAAAAAGGCCGTAATATCAGAAACCCTTGCCGCTTGCTGCATGTTATGCGTTACAATAATAATAGTGTAGGTCTTTTTCAACTGGTGGATTAGTTCTTCGATCTTTTGAGTGGCGATAGGGTCAAGAGCCGAGCAAGGCTCATCCATTAGCAGGATTTCAGGTTTCACAGCCATCGCCCGGGCAATACAGAGCCGCTGCTGCTGCCCCCCTGACAGGTCAAGGGCTGAATCGTGAAGCCTGTCCTTTACTTCTTCCCACAGGGCGGCCTGTCGGATGGTCTTTTCAATCCGTTCCGAAATAAAGGCCTTATCATTAATGCCGTTAACACGCAACCCGTATGCCACATTTTCAAAGACAGTCTTGGGAAAGGGGTTTGGTTTTTGAAATACCATGCCTACACGACGTCGAAGAGCAACCACATCAACATTGGGGTCATATATGTCATGACCATCCAAAATAATATTACCCTCCACGCGAATATTTGGGATCAGATCATTCATGCGGTTCAGGCAACGCAACAGTGTGCTTTTTCCACACCCCGATGGACCGATAAGGGCCGACACCTGGTTTTGGTAAAAATCAAGGGAGACACCAATCAAAGCTTGAAAATCACCGTAATAGAAATCCAAGTCTTTTGCTGTCATTTTTATTAAATCATTCATCTTATAAAAACCTTTTAATGAACTTTCCTTCTGAGATGAGCCCTATAGATTATAGCAATAAGGTTCAATCCTAAAACAAGAACAATCAGCACAAGGGCTGTTCCGTATTGGAGGTGCCGTGTTGCTTCGATCTCCGTTCCTGCTGTTGCAAGGACATAAATATGATATGGAAGCGCCATAATCTCATCGAAAATAGAAGATGGCAGTGCCGGCGTAAAGAATACTGCGGCAGTAAACATTATAGGAGCGGTTTCTCCTGCGGCCCGACTAATGCCCAGAATAGCGCCGGTAAGAATGCCTGGCAGAGCAGTCGGCAATACCACCTTATAAATGGTTTGCCACCTGGTAGCTCCAAGACCGAGGGATGCTTCGCGGTATGTGTCTGGAACACCTCTGAGAGCCTCTTCGGAGGCTCCGATAATCACAGGTAAGGTCATTGCGCCAAGGGTCAGCGCCCCGGATAAAATGCTAACCCCAAACTGTAGCCAGACAACGAAAAAGGCAAGACCAAACAGGCCGAAGACTATGGAGGGAACCCCTGCGAGGTTATTGATCCCAAGACGAATGATCCGCAAAATCCGTCCTGGCTTTGCATATTCATTAAGATATATGGCAGATGCAACTCCTATAGGAAGGGCAACCAGAATGGCACCCAGGCTGAGGCATAGGGTCCCAACAATGCAGGGAAAGATACCGCCTTTTGTCATGGAGTCCATGGGCGGCTGTGTCAGAAATGTCCAGTTAATGGCCCGCCATCCCCTTACAACGAGAAAATAGATAATAATAAGCAGTGCAATGCCATTAATTGCTGCGGAGAGTCTGAAAAGCGAAAACATAAACCGCTGAAAAATTTTACGTCGACTCTGCAAAACTGGCTTTGCCTGTGAGATAGCAGTTTTTTCTCCCGGAACCTTCTTCGATTTAGGGAAAAGCCCGGAACCAAGACCCATATAAGGTGTATTTGATTCGTTCATAACGCAATCCGCATTCTTATTGATCCTTAGAGGGTTGCTGTTCCTACCTGCCTGTATTTGTGAGCAATGTGATCTGCTATCATGTTAAATAACAGGGTAAAGGCAAATAGTACAATACCCGTGGCAAAGAGAGCATAATAATGGTCTCCCCGAAAAGGGGCCTCTGCCATTTCTGCAGCTATGCTGGCAGGCATTGGCCTTACCGGATCAAATATGGAAGAAGGCAACATTGTCGCCCCACCAGCCACCATGAGTACTACCATGGTCTCCCCGATAGCCCTTGACATTCCCAAAATAGTAGCCGTGGAGATGCCGGAAATAGATGCGGGAATGATTACTCGCCATATGGTTTCCCAGTGGGTTGCACCCAGAGCGAGAGAGGCCTCTTTGAGCTCTGTGGGCACATTAAAGATGGCATCCTCAGAGATGCTGCAAATAGTTGGTATGGACATGAAAGCCAACATCAACGAAGCATTAAAAAGATTCAGTCCTGTAGGTATGTCAAGAATCTCTTGAAGGAATGGCGCCACAATCACCATGCCGAAGAATCCGATAACCACGGAAGGAAGTGCCGCCAGAAGCTCTACAACCGGTTTAACCAATTCCCTAAGCCTATAAGATGCAACCTCTGCGAGATAGAGGGCGGTCAATACTCCCAGAGGAATAGAAATAACAGAAGCCACGGCAGTAACTGATAGGGATGCTATAATCAGCGGGAAAATGCCAAAATCAGGAGGCTCATCAGTGGGGTACCAGTACTGGCCGAAGATAAAATCCTTAACAGAAACCTTAGTGAAAATGGGAAGGCCTTCTACAAAAAGAAAGAGAACAATCAATGCGAGGGTCGCTATTGAAGCCAATGCCACACAGAAAAAAAAGATGCGGATAGCCCTTTCTTTTCTTTGACGCCTCTTTCCTCCTTGATGACTCTCTGCCATTCAGTTTCTCAAAAATTAGAGTTTTTAGATAATCAAAACTATAGACAAACACAGACTTTGTTTCGGCCATCCCGGACGGAAAGACGGATCTACATTTAACAAGTTGGCCGAACAAAAAGCCTGTGTGTTTGTCAGCGGCTAATTAGTCTGAAAATATACCTTAGTATAGAGGCACATATCCCGCATCTGCCACATATTTTTGACCTTTTTTGGGATGCAAAACAAAATTGATAAACTTAACTGTATCTCCCTTTGGCCAGCCAGCTGTAAACATATACAGAGGTCTACTTATCGGGTATGTCCCGTTCAGGGTTGTCTCTCCTGATCCCACGACCTTGTTTACCGACAAGGCCTTTACGCTCGAATCGAGATATCCAAGACCTATGTAACCAACGGCATTCTTATTTTTCGCAACAACTTGCACAACGGCCCCGTTTGAAGCCTGAAGGAGTGCACCGGGATAGACCCTTTCTTTTTTCATTACCTTCTCGTGCCAGACTTCATAGGTTCCGGATGATGTATCCCTGGAGACAACTACAATTTCCCGGTCAGGTCCTCCTACATCTTTCCAGTTTTTGATTTCTCCCTTATATATAGCCTTGAGCTGGTCCATGTTGAGGTTTAGTGCAGAATTGCTGGGGTGCACTATCGGCACAATACAGTCGAATGCCACGGCAAACGGCACCGGATATCTTCCCTTTTCCACGGCCTGCTTTACTTCCTTTTGTTTGATAAATCGGGAGCTGTCTGCGATATCAGTCGAACCATCAATTAGTGCCTTGATACCATTACCCGAGCCGCCTCCCGAAATTGATATCTTCACATTAGGGTGTTCTTTCATGTATACTTCCGCTACTTTCTGTGCAATTGGCAGAACCGTAGTGGAACCCTTGATAGCAATATTTCCTGCCAAAACTAAATTTGTCGAAAAACCAAGCATTACGGCCATAATCATTATCATAAAACTTTTTTTCTTCATTACTGAATACTCCTCCTGTTTTTCAAAATGATTATTGATTCAAATGGTTACTATTTTGCCACAGTCAATCCCCTAGCCCGCAATTAAAACCCAGCAATAGTTAATCCTGAATTGTTAGCAATTTATTAGAGGTAGATTAGAATTGAATGAGAAATGAAATCTTTTGCTCTTCCGCTAAAGAGGCAGGTAAATTGTAAAGACACTTCCTTGACCTGGTGTGCTATCAACCGCGACCCGGCCCCGGTGTGCTTGGACAATGTGTTTTACAATGGCAAGGCCCAGACCTGTACCGCCTAATTTGCGGCTTCTCGCCTTGTCCACACGGTAAAAGCGCTCAAAGAGGCGAGACAGGTGCGCTTTGTCTATACCACAGCCCTGGTCGCTGACAGAGATAATGGTTTCATCATCTGTCTGTTCAGCCTTTATCTGGATAACACCGCCCTCATTACTGTATTTGATGGCATTATCCAGGAGATTCACTACTGCCTGTTCAAGGAGGGGGTGATTAATTTTTGCCGTAATGTCTTCCTCGCAGGACAATTCAAGATTAATCTGTTTGGAAGCAGCTTTCACCTCACAGAGTTGGATCCCAGTCTTGAGTACATCCTTAACACTACCCACAGTAAGTGCTACTTCTTCTTTTTCAGCCTTTTCCTCAATCCTGGAAAGACTCAAAAGATCTTCAATAATGGTATTAAGACGATTCACATGCTTCATTATAATTGCCAGGAACCGCTCTGTGTCTTTTGGATTCTTTATCGAGCCTGCACGAAGGGTTTCCACAAATCCACTAATTGCCGTAATGGGTGTCTTTATTTCATGGGAGACATTGGCGACGAACTCGTGGCGGATATTTTCAAGTTTGCGTAGGCGTGTAACATCGTTTAATACAATGAGTGCGCCGATACGATTACCCTCAGCGTCATGGAGGACCGTACCATGCCCATTCAAAATCCTTTGACCATCAGAGTGTAGTGCAATATCTCCTTCAAAAACCTTCTGGCTCGATAATGCGTTTGCTACGAACTGCAGCAAAGCGGTATTTCTTGCCACCTCCTGAATACTCCGGCCCTGTGCCTCAGATGGGATGGTTTTTAGCATTTGAGCAGCGGCATTATTCATGTTGATTATACGCTCATCCATATCTACGGCAATGACCCCCTCAACCATACTTGAAAGTACGGCTTTAAACTCGTTACGCTGCTTTACGACGGCCTTGATCCGGTCATCGAGCTGGACTGCCATCTGGTTCATCGCTTCTGCGAGACCCCTCATCTCTTCGGAATCGGGAACCGAAAGCCTGTATTCCAAGTCACCACGTGCAAAATGTTCTGAACCCTGTTTCATTTCTTCTAATGGACGACTGATCCGGCGAGAGATCAGAAGGCAGAGAATTGCGGCAAATAACGATATGATCAGGCCTCCAACAGCAATCTTGATCTGAATTTCCTTCAAAGCATCATCAATTGCTGTAACTGGTATGGATGTGCGGATAATTGCAATGGTTTGTGCGCCTTTTCTGGTTGCTACCGCCGTATACATCATGTCCTTTTCAAGGGTTCGGCTGTACCTTATGGACATGCCTAACCGTCCGGTCAAGGCCTGCAAAACCTCAGGGCGGTCCGCGTGACTATCCATGCTCGCAGGAACACCTTCGGAATCGCCGATGACTTTGCCGGAAGGCAGTATCACTGTAATGCGAGTGTAGGAGCGTATGCCTACGTTCTTACACAATTGATCAATACGGTTTATATCAGGAGGATCAAGGTGGTCCAGTATCTGTTGTTCAAAAAGGAGGGCCCTTGCTTCAAGATCTGCCGCGGTTTGTTCAAGAAAGAAATGTCTAAAGGATTTCGATGCATACCATGTTACGGCCACAAGAGATACGATTATAATCAGCAGATAGGAGGGATAGAGTTGCCAGAGCAACCGTTTTTTCCTTGCCATGCGCTACTCCTTGAAACGATATCCTACACCCCTTACCGTTTCAATATACTTGCTGGCAGGTCCCAGTTTTTTCCTGAGACCAACGATCTGAACATCCACCGCCCGGTCAGTGACAAAATAATCATCCCCGCGCACCGCGTCCACAATTTGCGAGCGCGTAAACACCCAACCCGGTCTCCTTGTTAAATAACTCAGGATACCGAACTCCGTAAAGGTCAATTCAACGGGTTTACCCTCGACTAGCACCTCATGTCGACCGGGATCTATTACGAGATCATTAATTTTAAGAACCGATGACTCCTCTGTTGGCTCTTTTACCTTCCTGCGCAAAACCGTTCTTACTCTTGCAACCAGAATCCTTGGACTGAAAGGCTTCGTGATATAATCATCGGCGCCAAGTTCCAGGCCTGTGACGATATCCGATTCTTCCCCCTTGGCTGTCAACATTATGATGGGAATGTCCCTGGTCCTGGAATCATTTTTAATCATCTTTGTGACTTCCAGGCCGTCGATCCCCGGAAGCATGAGATCCAGAACAATGAGGGCTGGAAGTTCTGATGAGGCCACTCTCCAAGCATCTTCACCGGTGGCGGCACCCATAACACTATACCCCTCTCTTGATAAGTTGAACCTCACCAACTCAAGGATATCTTCTTCATCCTCTACCACAAGTATACGTTCCTTTGTCATGATGACATTCGTCTTTGGAATCTATAGTGTTTCAAAAATGGAATTATGAAATTTAGATGTTAGTATTAAATGAGAATTGTGTAAATGTTTTGTTAAGCGGAAAGAAACGGCGTTCTATCTTCTCACTACCCATCCTGACTTCATAATCAGGAAAACAATGGCCATCATAAGATACAGCATCATAAAGCCCAAGTGAGAAATATCTATGAAAAGCGTAAAGCCGGGCGAAAAAACCACATCGGGCAGGTTTTTAAGGACCCTGAAAATCCCGGTTATGACGATACCCCCCAGCATGGCAATTCTCACATAGGCTGAATATGTCAGCCTGTATTCTTTTCTACCTGAGAGCACATAGTCTAATATGATATAGGACAAAAGCCCCAAGAGAAAAATGGCACCGATGTAATGTATATAGTGAGTCAGATAAAAATCAGCAGACCATCCCATACCCGGAATATCAGACACATAATAGCGTTTGAATATCGGCATCTGGCCAAATCCGGTAAATGCCATTAAAATGAAGGCCGCTATGTATAACCGGAATAGGACTTTCCTGCCGCCATACAATTTCCGGGTATTAATGGATTTCATTTCCCCTTCTCCTCTTATCCCCTCGAATAATTCAAATTCGAAGCTCTAAATCCTAAATACGAAACAAATCCGAAATTCAAATGTTCAAATGCTTCAAACATTAAAGTTATTGTTGACATATAAGCCTCGCGTTTCGGTTATTTGAATTTGAAAATTTTGAAAATTATTTCGAATTTCGATATTAGGATTTCGTGCTTTTTAGTCAATATTAGGATTAAATCCTTTATCTGTATTCATCTTTGTCACTGGAACCCCGCGGTATTTTGCCTTTGGTGGATTTATAAGCTTTGCCCACCGCTGCTGCAATTCCTGCTATAGGCGCAATTACCATCGCCTTTGCCAGATTATCTGCATGGGCCATGGAATCTTCCACAGGTTTTAGATGCGGCTTCCCTGGACCTTTTTCTATGGCCTTATCCAATTCCTCGAAAGGCACCGGAGATACATAGATCGTATTCGTGCCTCCGTTCTCCTTTTCACCATATATGTAACCGTCTATTTCTTTCGCAATGCCATGGGCCTCTTTGAGAATCTCTTCTCTTCTACCAATCTTCTGTACATGCTCAGGACATACTTCAATGCAGGCAGGCAACTCTCCCTCTTCGATCCTATTATAGCAGCGGTCGCATTTATACATCACCCCATTTCCGGCAAATGAGGGCAGAATATCCAAGTATATGCCAACACCGGTTTGTCGCTCGGGAATATGCCAGGGACATACCACCTTACACTTTGAACCCCCGACGCAGACATCCGCATCAATCCGGGTGATCCCGTTTTTCAATTTGCGCGCAGCGCCCCATGGACATAGATCCGCACATGGAGGGTTCTGGCAATGCATGCACCGACGGGGAAGGGTAAAGGTCTCTTCCTTGCCGTTTACTTTTACAGTAGCTTCCTGGATAAAGAGCCAATTATAAGGTGTCAATCGATCCGTGACATCCCTCTTATCAGACCAGTCAGAAACTTTGACCCTGCCCGGATACATTTTGGGAAAGGGTTTTTTGGGTTCAGGAAATTTGTGCTCGTTGACTTCACGGCATGCCTCGACACACGCCCCGCACCCAATGCATTTTCTGACATCAATAAGTGTTGCCAGCTCTTTCCGGTTGCTGCCTCTTACGGCAGCCGGAAGCGGAACCGAGGAAGCGGCTATGACGCCTGCTGCTGCCAGGCCACCTTTGATGAATGATCTTCGCGAGATTTTCGCGGCCATTGCAATATCTCCTTATACATTGGTGTCTAAAAAGTAAATACCTTGCACTCTGGATCCGTCATCATATCTACAAGGACACCACCACCGGATATCACAGAACCTGTAATACATTCATCCGGAGATATAAGGCGTTTATCGGCACACGCCTCACAGACATGTATCGGTGCTTTTTTCTCAATTAGCTTGTCCAAAAGATCTTTCATATGTTCTCCCGTCGAAGACCGGATTCCCTCCGCCATTCCTAATTGAGCCCAATGGACAGCATCGTCTATCAGAAAGACCTCCACCTGATGGCCCTTTTCCGCAGCAATGCTTGCAAACTGAAATGCCCTCGTTGCAGTACCTGATTTTTCAAACCCCTTGGAAACCACAAACACGAACTTTTCCATATCTTTATCCTCCTCAAATTAAGGATTTGTTTCTCACCACAAAGGCGAGGACCCAATTTCTCATCTTTCCTATAATGATAACAAAAAGGCTATAAGGTTACAAAATTGAGTGCAATAGTCATATGGACTGAGCGTCTTTTAGGGTAAAGCCGGGACAGGAGGGGGCTATTTGAGTTTCCGCTTAAGTAATTCTCGAAGATTTGATCTCAGGCGTTCGCGAATATCAGACGGTATCGTCTCCTTTCCCGCCTCTTTGCATAACTGGATGGTCTTTTTTAGGGAATCAAGACATTCCCTGCATTCGCGGCATTTTTTAAGGTGAGCTTCGATTTCATGGCAGATCTCATCATCCAATTCATCATCCAAGTATTCTGATATTTTTTCAAAATATTTTTTACATTCCTCCTTCATTGGACCTTCCCCTCAACATAATGATTCGATATCTTTTCCCTCAAGAATAAGCGTGCGCGGTGCAATCTAGTCTTGACCGATTGTACGGATATTCCAAGAATTTCGGCTGTCTCTTCCGTGTTGAAGCCCTCAATATCTCTGAGGTTAAAGACCAAGCGATATTTAGTGGGGAGAGAAAGTACGGCAGCATCAATCACCTGTTTCAACTCAGCACGCAGAACATTATCAGAGGGGTCATCAGACCAGTCCGGTATCTCGTATTTAGCATGGTTGCCGTTCTTATGGACAAAAGACTCTAGCGATATTTCTTTGTCCGGTTCACACTTTTTCTTCCTACGCTTCCTGATACAGGCTCTTGCTGCAATCTTGAAAAGCCAGTTTCTTAGCTTGGTCTCTTCCCTGAATCTAGCCAGGTATCTGAATGCATTCAAAAATGTCTCCTGTGCAATATCCTCAGCATCCTGTACATGACCGCACATCTTTAACCCGAAGGTAAATACTTGGTTCTCATATCGCTCCACAATCTTCTCCATGGCCTCCATGGAACCCGCCTTAAATTCGGCGATTAAATGATGATCGCTGTTTTCGTTAGTCGTTCGATTCATGCCAAAACTGGTGCCTTGTATCGTAAATTCGTATTCTTAAACCATTTAGTCTGTAGGCCTCAGTATAGGCCGCATTTATATCGAGGCGCAAGGTGAAAGGACTGTGAAATGTATGCTATCTTGCTGTTCCTTTGGCCTTATGCCTTCGGCCCTTATCCATTTTAATAGTTCTCTGGCTTTTTGTCTGCAATCAGGCACGTTTGTTACCGCATTATATGATACGGACTACTAATTTTTGCCTTCGTCCATCCTGCCGAGCTCTGCAAGTTCTTCCAGTCCGTCGCGATCGAGCAGCTTTATATTGCGAGCGTCCACTTCAATTAAGCCTAGCTCCGTCATCCTTGCAAAAATTCGCGACAGTGTCTCCGGGATTGTACCAAGAAGGCTTGCAAGCTGTCCCTTTGAAATATTTAGAGTTACACTATTTTCACTTTTCTGTTCGTCTACAAGGTAAATCAGATATCCGGCCAAGCGGCCCGGGACCTCTTTGAGGGAGAGATTTTCTACCTGAACAGTGAATGCGCGGAGCCTCATCGAAAGAACCGCCAACATGTTCATTGCCAAAGAGGGAATCCTGGTTATAAGGTCGACAAATGCCGCTCTTGGGAAAAACAAGACATGGCTTTTGGCAATTGCCTGTGAGCTCGCAGGATACGACCAGCCCGCATAAACAGCAACCTGGCCGAACGGCTCTCCTGGCCCGTAAATATGGAGAATCTGTTCTTTTCCTTCGGCTGAGACCTTAAAAATTTTTACAAGCCCTTCTACAACCACATAAAAACCCTTCCCTTCATCCCCGTCCGAAAAAATGATCTCGCCCTTGTTGAAACGCCTGTCAACAGCAATATCTTTAATTTCAGTTAGCTGGTTTTCGGGAAGGCCTCTAAAACTGGGAACACGTGATATTATATCCAGAAGTCTTTCCATAATCGTTTTTTGTAAATCTGAAAAAAAAGTTCCTCTTCTCTGTCAATCTTTGCAGCAGGATTCTAATCCTATGAGCTTCAATGCTTACCTTACGGATGGCACGCTCAACCTTTGACGCCTTATCTTAAAACGGATTACTGCTTCATGCTCATACCGCAACACCTGAATAAGTTCGAGATGGTCCGCCCATTTTTGTCATTTGAGCCATATTCAGTTATCCGGTCAATCAGTTGATAAGTGGATTTGAATTGCCTTTTAATATGCAAATATATAAATTAGCGATCTTATGGTCAATTTAAAAACAGGTGCAGCAAACAGGGATTTCAGGTACCAACTGTAAAAGAATTTTACAAGGGGTTGCAATTGATTTCCCGCTTCGATATCTTTAAAAATAATGAACGCCCCTGAGGCAAGCTATAGGGAATTATCAAGTTAAAATCGGAAAGTGAGGTTGAATAGATTCGAAAAGGTTTTAGGGAATAAAAGGGCTTACTGCCCAATATAAATGCAGAAAGGATGGGGTTTCCAAATGGCCCAAGATATTCGTTGGATAAAGACTCATTGCGCAAGGATGGACCACGGCGGGTGCTCACT
>CAZENC010000055.1:0-13197 GCA_964513115.1 uncultured Desulfobacteraceae bacterium
TCCTGCTTTTTGGATATGCACTTAGCCTCGATGTTGAAAATGTTAAAACAGTCGTAGTAGACCATGATAAATCCCCGTTGAGCCGTGATTTCATTCGAAAACTGGATGCTTCCGCCTATTTCAGGATAACCAAGCATCTGCCAAATACTGAGGCCATAACAAAATATCTCGACCATGGCTGGGCCACAATGGCCCTTATTATCCCCCCCGGATGGACCAAGGATATAAAGGCGGACCGCGAAAGCCCTCTTCAGATACTCTTCGACGGGAGTGACCCCAATTTTGCCGGACTTTCAAGAGGTTATATCACTGCATTTATCGAAGATTTTAATCGAAATCAGCTGATCCAATTTCTTAACCGAAAGGGAATGGAAAGAATAAATCCCCCCATCGAGGGCCGCATCCGTGTATGGTTTAATGAGGACTTAGAAAGTCGCAATTTCATCGTCCCGGGTATCATCGCTATCATTATCATGATCGTGGGTGCCATGCTGACATCCCTGGTAATCGCCCGGGAGTATGAAAACGGGACCATGGAAACTATCCGTTCTTTGCCTATTCGCGCCGGGGAGTTTCTGATCGGGAAAGCGATTCCCTATTTCTTCATTGGCCTGACAGACGTGCTTATCGCCATATTCATGGGACAGGTCCTGTTCGGAGTCGTCATGAAATCCAGTTTCTGGTTGATGGTCCTTGCCTCCTCCATTTATCTGGGCGTAGCACTGAGCCTAGGTCTCTTCATCTCTGTGGTCACAAAATCACAATTGGTGGCCAACCAGATGGCGATCCTGTTCACATATCTGCCTTCCCTTCTGCTTTCCAATTTTGTTTTCCCGGTAGCAAACATGCCGATGATCCTTCAAAAGGTGACCTATGTCGTGCCTGCTACATACTTCATAGATATCCTGAACGGATTATACCTGCGAAATCTTGGCATGACTCACCTCTGGCCAAGTTATCTCGTTCTCAATATTATATTCCTGGTTCTCGTAGTTATGAACTTTGTCGTATTAAAAAGGGAGGGGCTCTGAAATGAGCTGGCTAAGGGTCCGGGAACTTGTACGTAAGGAATTTATTCAGCTTTTCAGGGACAAGCTGAACAGGCCCCTATTGATTATAGCCCCGCTTATACAGTTAATCGTTTTTGGATATGTGGTCACGACCGATGTCCGTGATATCAGGGTCGGTCTTCTAGATCAATCAATGACCCGGGAAAGCCGCCAATTTACAGATGCCATAAATGCCAACAAAACCTTCAGGATAGTTTACTATCCCGGTAATCCGAATGATCTTGAACAGTTTCTGCTTAAAAGAAGATTAGATCTGGTTATCAAAATACCACCGGATTTCAGCACCCGCATTAGAAAAGGCGAGACAGCCTCTGTACAGATACTGGTTGACGGGAGCATGAGCAATATGGCTACAGTGAGGATCGCCTATGCCATGACTGTATTGGAGAGGTTTAACAGCCAGCTCATAAGAGAACTTTATCCACAAAAAATGCAATACGGCCAAATAGATGGCCGTATAAGAACCTGGTACAATCCAAACCTTGACAGTAGCAATTTTTATGTGCCCGGGATTGTAGCCTTTCTAATCATGCTTACGACTCTGCTGTTCACCTCTATGGCTATTATCAGGGAAAAAGAGGCGGGAACCATGGAACAACTCATCGTCACCCCTTTAAGGCCTTCTGAACTGATATTGGGAAAAACAATTCCATTTATCCTCATAGCCGAGGCACAAATGGTAATTGTCACCGCGTTCGCCATATTCTGGTTTGAGATCCCCTTGGTTGGGAGCACCTCTCTTCTTTTTGGTGCCACATGCCTTTTCCTGCTGAGTACCCTGGGTATCGGTCTTTTTATCTCCACCATATCTTCCACCCAGCAGCAGGCCATGATGACTACCTTTTTTTTCATACTCCCATTCTTTATGCTCAGCGGCTTTGTATTCCCAATATCCAACATGCCAGAGGTTGTTCAGTGGTTCACCTATCTGAATCCACTAAGATATTTCCTGGTCATTATAAGGGGTATCTTTCTGAAAGGAACCGGCATAGACGTATTATGGCCCCAGTTACTGGCCCTAGCAATTCTGGGACTGATCGTATTCACGGGTGCAGTTAACCGTTTTAAGAAACGATTAGATTAAATCCTGTTTAAAACATCACATTCTTAAGCTTTTTGGCTTTAGCCTTCCAATCTCTTTTTATACGCCTCACTCCATCAAAGTGTGGCAAATTTTGCCCAAAATAGTATATTTTGGCACAAATATTTCCCATATTTTACAAAATGCATATATCACGTTTGCTTTGTTGCGGGGATAACTTATCGGATATATTGATAATTTAAAAAATTTATCAAACTGCCCGGTTTTGCATAATTCTTGCATGTATAATACTGAGGGAAAAAATTCAATGGGGAAATCACTTAGCATACAGGAAGCCTGGGATAGCTTGGGAGATGATCAACGACAGTTTGAGAGAACGGTCGCTGAGTTAAAAGCCAAGTTGGCGAACACCTCAAAAAATCAAAAATCCGTTGATAAACCCAGTGAAGAACAGGACCCTTCACACAATAAAACCAGAAAAAAGGCTGATTGAACAAACTTCAGCTCACGAGGCAGAGGCTTTATTAGCCTTGCCTCTCTTTTTGTGAGGGTTTGAGCCTTTCTTTCTCTCAAATGCTTCTTATCTCTGATATTTGAACGAAACATCAATTCTGGCTCGGTAGGCCGTGACCTTTCCGTCTGTGACGATCATGTCGAGCTTTGTGACCTCAGCAATTCTCAAATCCTTAAGGGATTCTCCCGCAGTTTCCACAGCGGTCTTGGCCGCCTCTTCCCAGGACATATCACTGGTTCCCACAAGTTCTATGATTTTGTATGTGCTGCCGGCCATTTCTCTCCTCCTATGAAATATGTTGAGTCGAAACCAAATTGCCTGACAACTGAATTTGATAACCTCGTAAAAAACTATGTTGTGCCACGCTCCGACACTGTAACCGAAATTATCTTTCTAACACGCTGTCCGATAACTGAACAAAGTTGTCATTTCGAGCGTAGCGAGAAATCTGACTTGCGACAGCAAGTCATCCTGAGCAAAGAGAAGGATCTCGTTCCTGTTTCCTAGATCCCTCATTATACTCGGGACTATGCTCTGCATCGAATTTCTCCCTTCCACCCTCCGTAGCAAAGCTACTGCGGAGGACGGGTTGGTCGAAATGACATAAAAACGTATTCCCGGACAGCTTCCTAAGTTATTTGAAAGTCACTGCACGTTTACATTCGGCGGAAAAGGGCTTGCCCGCCCTAGCTTGTTAAAATGCTTTTTGCTGGTCCGTCAATTTTTAACATACAAGACCATTGATAACCGGTCAAGTTCAAGAGCCTAATTTCAGACCCGCATCATTCAAAAAGATAAATAAATTACGGAACAATCGCCTTTAACGTTACCGTGGACAGAATCAAGCTCCATATGGTAATAATACAATATCAGTACAAACACAGAGCCAGATCAAACCTATCGTTGCATAAATAAAATGGCCCATAAAAATCCTCGATTAAGGATGGATCTTGAGTTTTTCCCTATCCAGCATGGTAATGAGCAACTAATCCTTATCAGGGATTCCCTTGGCCTGGTTGAAGAAGGTAAGGCCGTACCACCTCCCCTTTACGAAGTAATGGCGCAGTTCGACGGTACAAACACCGTCCGGGATATACAGATGCTACTTATAAGGCAAAAGGGGGGTATACTGGTCGACACTGATGAGGTGGAGCAACTGCTTGCCCATCTTGACGAGTTATATCTTCTTAATACCGAAAGATATAAACAGGCCAGACAGAAGATCATTGCCGAGTTTGCTAAAAAAAATGTCAGGCCCTGCTCTCATTGTGGACAATCTTACCCCGGTTCCGCCGCAGATCTTAAAAGCAGGCTGGATGAAATCCTCAATAGTCAGGCCTTGGAAACTAAACCGGATGCAAGAGTGACCGCACTTATCGCACCGCACATTGATCTTTCAGTGGGATCTAGAGTCTATGGAAGTGCTTATCAATGCCTAAAATATTCATCACCGTCAAGGGTTGTCGTGCTGGGAGTAGGGCATCAGATGATGGGGGATCTGTTCTGTTTAACAAAAAAGGACTTCCAAACACCGCTCGGTGTGGCCAAAAACGACCTGGGAAGTGTTCAAAAACTGTGGGACGCCGGTCATTCAATCGTTTCAGATAGTGACTTTTCACATAAGACCGAGCACTCCATAGAATTCCAGGTAATTTTCCTGCAGCACCTTTTACCGCAAAATTCATTCACCATCATACCAATTCTTTGTGGGCCAATTAAGCCTTCTCTGTCCGAGTACACCAGAAAAACCTATCTTAAGAAAGCACATCCATTTCTTACAGTCCTTTCAGAGATGCTTGATAAGGAAGACAAGGAAACGCTTCTTGTAGCAGGGGTTGATTTTTCTCATATCGGTCCAAAATTCGGGCACGATAGGGAAGCATCCTATCTTTCCGGTTATTCCGAAACACATGATCAAATACTGTTGAAAGCTGTTTCTGAAGGTGATGCAGATGCCTTTTGGGAGGAATCCAGAAGGGTAGAAGACCAATTCAACGTATGCGGCTTTTCCGCTATGGCCTGTCTCATGGAGGTGTTGCCGCCATCCGAGGGCAAGATCGTAGATTATCACATCTGGCATGAAGAACCAACCCGCTCTGCTGTCAGCTTTGCAGCTGTTGTTTTTAGAAAAGGTACTGGATAAGGCTCTTAGAACATTTAAGCGTAAGGGTTTTCGGCCTCAGGGCCTTCCAAATGTTGCTTCCGTTTGATATGCCTAATTGACCAACTGGAATTTTTTCTCATGATGTATTAATATTATTAAAACGTCACAAGCAAAGAGGTTGCCTGATGATACCGCTGACAAAATTGTTTAAGTATTGGACTTACCAAGCATTTTCACCCGGGACAGTCCTCAGGGACAAGTACGAGGCCTTTAAATCCCTTTTGAGAAATGACAAGCGAGCCCATGAATTGATGGCGGAACTTGAAGAGATATATTACGACATGGTCAGGGTGGATTTCAGGGTGATCGAGGATAAATATGATGAGTTCTCCCGCTGCGTCTCCAATATGGTCGAAGATCTCACAAAGATGTGTCCTTCCCGTTACCTCGATTTGAAGGACTATTTTAAGAAATTTGATTTCTACGTGAGATTCATGCTGGCACCACCTGAATATTATTTCTCTCCTCCTTTTACTATTCCTTTAAGGGATATATCAGCGGATGGTCTTACCCTGGTCGGAGGCAAGGCCCTGAACTTGGGCATAATTGAAAGAAATCTTAAACTTCCCATACCGACTGGATTTGTTATCACGACCAATGCATTCCATTATTTCATTGAATATAATGACCTGTGGAAATCGATAAACGAAAGACTCTACAAACTGGATATCAACTCTACCTCATCGCTGGATGAAATCTCAAAAGAACTGAGGGATTTAATACTGAACGCCCAAACTCCTACGGAAATTCAAGATGACATCCTTGATAGGTTTCAATCCCTGTTCAAGACGACAGAAAGGGATGTAAGGGTGGCCATGCGAAGCAGTGCCGTGGGAGAGGACGCGCGATCGTCCTTTGCGGGGCAATATCGGACTGTTCTGAATATAGGCGAAAAGGACATACTTGACGCCTATAAAGAGGTCATTGCAAGTAAATACGAACCAAGGGCCCTTTACTATAGGATTAATTACGGGCTTTCGGATCTCGAAACGCCCATGGCGGTTATCGCCCTTGAAATGATTGATGCGACGACCAGCGGAGTAATATATACAAGGGATCTTGACTATTCCGAGTCGGACAAACTGTCTATTCACTCCATATGGGGTCTGGGTGAGTTACTGGTCAGTGGGGAAGCCTCCCCGGACATCATTGAAGTTTCCAAAGATCACAACCCTCGGATTGTCCACAAAAAGATAGGCTTGAAACCCAAGCAGATGGTCTTTTCAAGAAATGGCGGGACCGAAACGATTCCTGTAGATGAAGATAAGCAGGAGTCCCTTTCTCTCGACGATAGGTCAGCCCTGGCCCTTTCGAGCTGGGCAATTAGACTGGAAAAACATTATGACGAACCACAGGATATAGAATGGTGCATGGATCATGAAGACAACCTTTTTCTCCTTCAATCGAGACCTCTCAAGTTGGAAGAACGTGAGTCAATGACCCTTGAGTCCATCCCCAAAAATGTTCCCAATGCGGTGCTCCTTTCCGGCGGAGAGAAAGCCTGTTCAGGCATTGGAGCAGGAAAGGTCTTCAAGATAGAAAACGAATCGGACCTTGATACCATTCCGGAGGGCGCCGTACTGGTGGCGAGGAATACTTTGCCTAAATATGTAAAGGTTCTGGACAGGCTCAGTGCGGTAGTTACAGACATCGGGAGTACTGCCGGCCATTTTTCATCCGTTGCCCGTGAATTTGGTGTCCCTACCCTGGTCAATACCGGTGAAGCCACTGCCAAGTTGACCCAAGGGAAAGAAGTTACCGTGCACACTGATGGCAAAGTTGTATATGACGGTTTTGTTGAATCTTTGCTGGAGGTTCGCGTTACTCGCAGAAAGCTGATATCGGACAGCCCCTTTGAACGCAAGCTGAGGTACGTCATTAACTTTGTTTCACCATTGAGGCTTACTGACCCCCAGGCCCCGTCTTTTGTCGCGGAAGGGGTTAGGTCGCTTCATGACATTATTCGATTCTCCCATGAAAAAGCAGTACAGGAGATGTTCCACATGGGAGAAAAAAGGGTGCGTAAGGTTGGCGGATCCAGAAAGCTCATTTCGCAGATACCTATGATTTTCTATGTTTTTGATGTAGGAGGCGGGTTAAAGGAGGATTTGACCGACAAGCAGACCGTCACAATAAATGAAGTAGAGAGCGTACCAATGATGGAAGTGTTCAGGGGTCTGAGCCACCCAGACATACAATGGTCAGACTTTACTCATTTTAACTGGGAGGAGTATGACCGAATTGTCATGAGCGGAGGTATAATAAGCCCTGAATCGGCAATGCTCGCGAGTTATGCAATAATCTCCCGTAACTACCTCAATCTTAACCTGCGCTTCGGATATCATTTTGTGATTCTGGACTCGATCTGCCAGGAAAATGCCGAGGATAATTATATTATGTTCAGGTTTTCAGGTGGTGGAACCAAGTTCGAAAATAGGGCCTTGAGAGCAGATTTTTTGACACGTGTTTTGGAACGCCTTGGATTTGACGTGGACAAAAAAGGCGATCTTGTAGATGGGCAGCTCGGACATGAAGACGAGAAAGCCATTAGGCAGAAACTGGATATCATTGGTCGTCTACTCGGGGCAACAAGGCTGATGGACATGTATCTTAAAGATCACACCATGGTCGAACGTTTTGTGGAAGAATTCATGAATGGCCGGTATCATTTTGCCACGGTAGAAGACTCCTAGTGTTGCGTCCCAGAAATAGCTTAAATAATTTAGCCGAGTTTTGTGTCTCGAAAAAGTGAGTTTAAAATCCTAAATCCGAATATCTAATATTTCAATGACAAAAACAAGGAAAATGGAGGCACAAGGGATAAGGCATTTTTTTTAGAACATTTGAATTTTTGTCATTAGATATTGTTTCGAATTTCGTGCTTAGGGTTTCGAATTTGTTTCTAATTTCATGCTTAAAATTTGCCGTTTTAAAAAAATAAGAAAATGATTAAACAGCCTGCTTGATCTTTCTAATTTACTTTTGGGACGTAACACTAGTGATCCGTATCATATATTGAAGAAAGGCCAGATCCCGGAAAAAAAGCCGGGGGACTATTGAACTATGTCTAAATACAAAATCAGGTGGGTAACAAAGGACCTGGCCGTAGGTTCTGCCCCTATGTCCTATAAGGATCTTGACCATATAAAGGCAAAGGGTATCAAAGCCATTGTCAATCTTTGCGGTGAATTCTGCGATTTGCACGAAATAGAGGAAAAAACAGGCTTTGAAGTATATTATCTACCCATCCCGGACGAGTGCGCACCCGACATGGAAGAAATGGAAAAGGCCCTCGAATGGCTGGATGAGGCCCTATATCTAGGGAAAAAGGTCCTTGTTCACTGTCGGTTCGGAATTGGCAGGACAGGTACCTTTGTCAGCTCCTATCTTCTGAGAAAAGGTCTTGGATTAAAGGTCACGGCAAAGAAACTAAAGCACATACGGTCGTCCCCAGAGAGTTACAGTCAGTGGAGGCTTTTAAAAAAATATGTGAAGAAAACAGGAGTGCTGAAGATAAGGGAGCCCTCCCTTGAAAACAAAAACATTGTGGACTTGAGCACCTTCTTTTCGGACTATGAGGCTCTGGTTCAGGGGATAGAGGACAAAATCAAAAGGTCGAGCCACGCGGCAGAGGATCTTCCCCGCTGTGGGCTTGAAACAACTGAGTGCTGCTTTCAGTACTTCTATCTGCCCCTTATCGAGGTAATTTACCTCAGCAACAAAATGAATTCCGCCCTTACCAGCGAATTCAGGAAAGTTGTCATCCCCAGAGCTATGGAGGCACAGAAAAAAATAAGAGAGATAAAAAGGAGCTTACGTGAACAGGCAAACAATCCCCACGCGGCAAAAGAGGCAGCGATTAGGACATATGCTGAGGAGGGGATCCTTTGCCCTTTGAACAATGAATCCAGGTGTTCCCTTTATGACTATAGGCCAATAAGATGCAGGCTGTACAATATCTCTGAGGGGATCATTAATCTTCGAGAAATCAATGACATCCTTTTTGAGATTTCCAGGCAGCTGTTTTTTGCCTTTTGCGGTGTCTTTCTCGAAGACAAGAATTTCGGGTTTTCTCTGGCCTCTACGGTTTCCGGCAGGTATATTCAGCAGTACTTCTATTATCTGGCTTCATTAACAGAAGGCTGAACCTTCATCATTCAGCCTTTAGTGCACTATCGACCTTCTCCTCAAGTTCTTCCTTGTCTATTGGCTTAACGCAGTATTCGCTGGCACCCAATCTCAGAGACTCCCTAGCTGTTTCCAAAGTGGGATAACCGGTAAGCATGATGATGCGCATCGAGGAATCTATTTTTTTTAGTTCCTCCAGGACTTCAACACCGTTCATTTTTTTTAGTTTTATGTCCAGAATGGCAAGGTCCACCTTGCTTGCACGGGCATGATCCAGTGCCTCTTCCTCTTCGGTAAAACTGTAGACCTCGTGGCCCTTCTTTTCCAAGATCTTCTTGACCAGCAGGCCGGCATCCATTACATCGTCAAGCACCAGTATCTTTGCCATTTAAAATCTCCTATCCCTACTATCGGTGACCTCTGTCTTTTGAAGCAGGCAGGTTTACAATAAATGCGGTTCCCCTTACATCCATCCCATCCTCGCCTGTTGCGTGCCACGGTGGGCTCTGGACTTCCAGCCTTCCTTCATGTTCCTGGATAATACCGAAAGTAACAGACAATCCCAAGCCGGTTCCCTTGTCAACCGCCTTTGTGGTAAAGAACGGATCAAAGATTCTATCCATAATATCGGGAGGAATGCCTATGCCGGTGTCGACAAAAGAAATAGCAACCTCATCATTTTCCCTGTCAAATCGTGTTGCAATGCTGATATCTCCGTCGGTTCCAATGGCATCATGCGCATTACTGAGCAAATTGAGAAAAACCTGCTTCAGCTTATCTTTATCGCCTTTAATGGGAGGCAGCCTCTGACCATAATCCCTTTTGATGCTAATTCTGTCGGAATTAAAGATATGCTCCACAACCGACACCACTTCCTCAATACACTGATTTATATCCAGTTCGGTCAGTTGGCTTTCGGTCTGTCTGGAAAACCTTAGAAGATCCCCCACTATCTTGCGGCAAACCTTGCTCTGGTTTTCAATAACCTCAAGCCCTTCGTGAATGGGACTGTCTTCAGAAAGATCTTCTTTCAGGAGCTGGGCATAGCCAATGATAATACCCAAAGGCGTATTGAGTTCATGGGCAATGCCGGCGGCCAGCGGTCCCATGCCTTCCAGTTTTTGGAACTGAACTATCTTTGTCTGGAGTTCCTTGAGTTGAGTGATGTCTCTTCCACTCCAAAAGACCCCTGTGATATTCCCGTCAGGACCAGTCAAGGGCATTTCTACCATACGCCAAACCTTATGGCCTTCCGGGGTTTCTACACTCGACTCCCTTTGTTCCGGTTCACCGCCTTCCAGGACCCTCAAAGTCTCCTTCCTGTTTTCCTCAGCCACAGCCTTCGGAAAGAGATCCGAATCGATCTTTCCAATGATGTCTTTTTCTTCCATGAAGACAAAACGACAGAAGGCTTTATTGACCGTTGTATATTGCAACTCCCTGTTTTTAAGAGCTACAAAATCCGGGATTGCATCAAGGATAACCCGAAGGAGATCAGCTTCTTGTCTCACCTTTTCCTGCATATAATGTAATCACCATTATTCTGATTGAATCATGCATTACAGCCAGATTACAACAGCTGAACTCACTTTGTGGTATCTGCCTTTTCAAGGACTCTGGCCCTTATCACAGGCGGAAGCCCTGTCTCATACTATGGAATACAGACGTTTTTCTGGAGGGCTGATTATAATTTATAATCATAAATCCAGCAAGAAGAAAGACTGGCCCGGCTTTTTGCTTGAATTCTTCGTACACTTATTTCATTATGTTCGTAAGAACAAATCCTGAATTTCGATAGGGCCTACATCCAACTTCTCGTTGAAGTATTTTTGCATAGAAACCCAAATTACAGCTTTTTGACAGGGAGCCCGGGGAGCTTCAATCTCGAGTTTAAAAGTTTGAAGTTCGCAGAGAAATCTTTAGACACTTAAAAACATAATAAAATTTGAGGACCGGGTAACAGGACGTCCGGTATGAACGAATCCAGCAAAATAATCCGTGGAGAACAGGCCAAGGTGCCTCTCAATGCAGCTATTGTAGGTGGGGGAAAGGCCTGTTACAACCTTCTCCAAATACTGGACGAGGTCCGCCTCAAAAGACTTAATATGAAAATCCTGGGCGTGGCGGACATGAATTCCGAAGCCCCGGGTCTGGTTTACGCCAAAAAGTTAGGTTTGTTCACTACCGCAGATTTCCGGGACCTATACGATCTTGAGGGTTTAAATCTCATCATTGAACTAACCGGATCCACAAAAGTCAGGGAAAAACTCATAAAGACAAAACCACTTGATATCTCTTCAATGGACCACCGGGGGGCAAGGCTTCTATGGGATCTGATCCAGATAGAGGTGGAAAAGACGGAACTGGAGAGGGAACGTTTAAGAAACGAGGAGAAGAACAGAGAACACATACAGGCCATTCTGGATTTCCTCCCCTACAGAATTATGGTGGTCAATATGGATATGACCATCGACACTGTCAATGAAACATACCTCAAAGATCTTAACCTTACCCGTGATGAAGTTTTGGGCAAGAAATGTTACGAGGTGAGATACGGCCGGGATATACCCTGTACTGAAACTGGTACCTCATGTTTTCTTGAGGGACGGCTTGAAGATCTCAGGAAAATCGGTCGTTTCAGCACCATGAAGGAATATAAAGACAAAGACGGAAAGACGCGTTTTGATGTCATCACAATTTCGCCTATTTTTAATGACAATAGGGAAATCGTCCAACTGCTTGAAACTTCAAGGGACGTAACGGGAAGGATCAAGTCAATGACAGGGACGTAATTTCCTAACCCGCTTTATTGTCGGTTTTGCCGCATCTTTCTTTTCTATACCACCTGGATTGTCAGTCCTTTACTTAACCTCCCGATCTGGGGAAGTCTATTCCTTATCATTTTTTCCAATGCCTGATGAATATTAGCCCTGGTCACCTGAATATAAGGCACCAGACAAATTCCTGTCAGTCTCTGTGATTTTTTATTGACTTGCAGTAAAATTTACACTATAAGTTTCAGTGTAAGGCATGGGAAATTCGCGAAAACAGGGGAAAAACCATTTATGGACGGAAACTAAAAGGAGGTAAAACATGAAATTGTCAGACAAGCAAAAGATCTTTCTGGCCTACATTTCACGGTACAGAGATGAATGGGGAAGACCTCCCAGTTTTGATGAGATCTGTGCCCGCTTCGGCTTCCGTTCCTATAATACGGTCACCACCTATCTCAAGATCTTGGAGCGGAAAGGCTACATTCGCCTCCCAAAAGAAAAGAACCGGAAACGGGCCATTGAGATAATCAGCCCCGTGGAAACCAGACGGTTCGAGTTTCCTCTCTTAGGACGGGTGGCGGCCGGAAAACCCATTGAGGCAATAGAAGATGTAAAAACCATCGAGGTCCCGCCATCCATGATAGGGAACGGAGATCATTTCGTGCTCCAGGTAAAGGGAGATTCCATGCAGGAAGAGGGGATCTTAGACGGAGATTTCGTGGTGGTCAGAAAACAGTCCACGGCGGAAAACGGTGAGGCCGTGGTTGCTTTGATCAATAATGAGGCGACCGTTAAAAAATATTACAAAAGGGACGATCACGTGGAATTTCAACCGGCCCACACGGGAATGGAATCTATCCGGGTCAAAGAGGGGGACCTTCGGATTCAAGGAAAAGTTGTAGGGGTCATGAGGTATTATAAGACAGGCCCAAGGCACAAGGCGTAAGGCTCAGGGAGAAATAAAATGGGAAATTTTCAAGAACTCAAGGTTTGGCAAAGGTCTAAAGAACTTGCCGTGTTCCTTTACAAAACCACCGGGCAAGGTGCATTTGCTAAAGACTGGGGTCTGAGGGATCAGATTCGTCGGGCCGTCGTGTCTATTCCAAGCAACATTGCGGAGGGTGATGAACTGAATACAGACCGGCAATCCATCAAATTTTTTTACATAGCAAAGGGTTCCTCTGCAGAACTTCTTACCCAAATTATTATAGCCTATGAGATTGGTTATCTGAAAAACCAGGATTTTGAGCATGCCAAAAATGAATGCAAGGCTATTTCGAGAATGCTGACGCGGCTCATCCAAGCCAGATCAAAAGACACCAATAAAGAGGCTTAAGGCATAAGACAGATCCATTGGGCCAAGCAAAAGGCCTTCACCTTGTGCCTTGCGCCTTTTTTAACGTATCCATCAGGGTATCTGTTATCAGGAAGGTTTGAACTTTGTCTCGTAATATCCTTCACTTACACATCCCTGCCTTTTCCGTTGCCGTGGCAAGGGTCTGCCG
>CAZENC010000056.1:0-12783 GCA_964513115.1 uncultured Desulfobacteraceae bacterium
ACTCAGAGATGCATATCATCAGTACCGCCAGCACAAAATTAAGGAATAAAAAATTTTCCTGTCATTTATTATATCAGGACATGTGTACCCAAATTCCTTGTTTCCCTTTGATTCTTCTTTATATTTGCTTAAAAAGATAAATATGTTAAAATAAAAACTTAAAGTTCCGCCAGAACTTTGAAAATGTATAGTACGGAGGAATTTGTATGGCACATCAGAAAAAAATGGATCCCGAAGTTTTTTCCATGGTGATGGATACCATAGATAGATTGGAAAAAGATAAGCTCCCCGTGGAGACCAAACTCAAACTGGACCATGATGGTGAATTTCCCATGGAGCTTATCAGGTTTATGTTAGGGCCTGAAATTGCGCTTCACCTGATTTTCATCCCGGAGGAATATGGAGGACTGGGTGCCGGGGCTTCTGAAATTGCAGCCGTATCGGAGAGGATGGCAAAAATGGATCTGGGTGTAGCTACTTCTTTTCTGGCAATATGCCTGGGTATGGATCCTATCAGGGTAGGTGCCACTCCTGAACAGAAGAAAAAGTATATCGGAAAAATTGCGGATGAGGGTCTTATTGTGGCATACGCTGTTACCGAGCCCGAGGCAGGATCTAATGTCCAGGCTCTGAAAACCAAGGCTGAGAGAGTCCATGATGATGCAGGCCGTATCGAGGGATACAGACTTAACGGCCAGAAGCAATTTATTACGAATGGTGGTGTTGCAGATCTTTACACAATTCTTGCCGATACACCTGACGGTCCGTCCTTTTTTATTGTGGAGGCCGGTACGGAAGGTCTGATACCGGGCAAGCATGAGGATAAACACGGAATACGCGCTTCTGACACATGCTCACTTACCCTTGAAGACGTTTTTGTTCCTGTAGACAATCTTGTTGGAGGAGTTGAAGGTAGGGGTCTTAAAGAGGCCAATAAGGTGTTTGGCTATACCCGGTTGATGGTTGCCACTTTTGGATTGGGTGGGGGCATGGCCTCCCTTGAAAGGGCTATCAAGTATTCCAAGGAGCGTGTGCAATTCGGGACGACCCTATCGGAAAAGCAGGGCTATACGCATCAGCTTTTGGTCCCTAATGCCGTACAACTGGAAGCTGCTCGTGCTTACGTAGAAGAAGTTGCTCTAAGGTTGGACTCAGGTGAGGAGGACCTTCAGGTCGAGGGATCTATTGCCAAATATTTTGCAACCGAGGCGGGCGATGCCATGGCAAACGACGGGATCCAGGCATTTGGAGGGTACGGTTATATTCGGGAATACGAAGTGGAAAAGATCAAGCGTGACATCAAGATCCTTCCTATCTACGAAGGGACCAGCGAGATACAGAGGAGTATTATTTCCATGTTTCGAATGAGGAATACGGTCCGCTCCAGAGGAGGATTTTATGAGGGAATGGCCGAAGGCCTGGGTAGACTCCCGGGTGACTGCGCAGGACCCCTGCTGGCAAGTGCATTTCTGGCCATGAATCAGGTAATTTTGGGTGCCCGTAGACATAAGCTGACAAAATCTCAGTATATTATGTTTCTGCTTGCGGACATGATGACCTGGTGCGAAGTCGGAGATTCTCTCTGCCGTAAGGCTGCGGCTTATGAAGGGGAGCAGAACCGCTCGTCAATATTTATGAAGGCTGCAGCACGGCTGTTTGCAAGAGATGCGGTTGAAAAGGTGCACCAAAACGGCCTTAAGATCATACATGGTTATGATCAAAAAATCGAGGATGTCGAAGAGACCTTGAATGCCCTGAATATGGGACTGGCAATGAAGGATAGCATCAAAGATATGGATCAGGTGGCCAGTGAACTGGTCAAGTGACAGCCCTGATCCACCATCAAGACATCACCTGCTGCGTTACCTTCGATCGCTCCTCCTTGCGGCGTATTTCTCATACGCTTCAGTCGTCACTCCGCGGCGCCTTGCATCTAATACCTTGCTGGTGGTCAGGAATCCTTCAAGACACCTGATATGAGTGAACATATTGAAATTTGACTGTGGATTTGGGGACAGATTGAGAAAGTTGCTAATCTGTAAAGACTTTTTGGCTTCGCAGAAAAATTCCTGGAATTTCATGTGCTAACGGACAATAATCAAACATATGGCCTATAACAAAAAGTTTTATCGTAGAGCGGTAACAAGAGTTGGCAAAAAAAGGGTCATTCCTAATAAAAAAGATTTATATGAGAAGCCAAGGTTAGACCCGCAGCTCAGGCCTGTCTTCAGGCAGATAGGGGTTCCGGAATTCACCCCATTCAAGCCGGATCTGTTTCAGCAGGAGGCCCTGGGACTAATCAAGGACTTTGATGTGCTTGTCAGTGCGCCGACCGGTTCCGGAAAAACCTGGATTGCCTCCCAAGCCATCCACTCTTATCTGACCCAAAACCTGAGGGTGTGGTATGCATCTCCCCTCAAGGCACTTTCAAATTCCATTTATCAGCAATTCTGCCACGAATTCGGCCCTTCTGCATGTGGTATCCTGACAGGAGACCGTAAGGAGAATCTGGATGCTCCAGTTATCGTTGGGACGACCGAAATCCTCCGAAATCAGCTCTATGATGCCATGCATGAAGGGACCGATATCAGAAGCGATCTTGTGATCCTGGATGAAGCGCATTACCTGAGTGATCCTGATAGGGGAGTTGTCTGGGAAGAAGTGCTGATATATCTTCCTTCCAGGGTAAGGCTGTTGCTCCTTTCGGCTACCGTATCAAATGCGGAAGAGGTATGTGCCTGGTTAAAAAAAATCCGGGAAACACCAAACAGGGTGGTACGCATGCAGGAACGCCCGGTTCCCTTGGAAATGCTTTTCCTTTTCCCCGATGGCCTTATTGTGCCTTTGGGCGGGAAAAAGGGGCTCAATGCCAGGGTCAAGAAGTTCCTCAGCTTATCTACGGGATGGCGTAGGGGAAGGCCTAAAAAACTCGACTTCGGTAACATCATCAACTGCCTAAGAGAGTTTGATTTGCTCCCGGCCATCTTTTTTCTCAAGTCGAGGAATGATTGTGATCAGGCACTAAAAAGCTGTCCCCTCGTTAAGAAAGCGCCTGCGGCCAGGAAACAATATAGGAGAAGGGTCAATGCATTTTTAAGGGATTTTCCTCATCTTAAAGGACACCGTCAAATGGGGGCGCTTTTGTTATCCAATGTTGGCTCCCATCACGGTGGCCAATTGCCGTACTGGAAGGTACTTATTGAAAAAATAATGAGAGAGGGATACATGGAGGCCATTTTTTCAACATCAACAGTGGCGGCCGGTGTCAACTTTCCAGCCAGGACCGTAGTGCTTGTGCAAAGTGACAGGTTCAATGGACACGAGTTTGTTAACCTTACTGCAACGGACCTTCACCAGATGATCGGCCGTGCAGGCAGAAGGGGAAAGGATCGCATAGGGTTTACTCTGGTTGTATCGGGAACATACCAGGATCCCCGGCTCATCCACAGGTTGTGGCATTCGCCTCCGGAGCCTATCCTGAGCCAGATTCATATCAATTTTTCGATGACCCTGAATCTCCTGCTTTCCCACACTCCCCTGAAAGTCAAGGACCTTCTTGATCGTTCCTTTGCTGCTTTCCAGGAGCGCGAGGTCGGCGTATCACATGGAAGCGGGGGTGATTATACGAGCAGCGGTCTGTGGGCCGGTTTTAAGAAGCATGTCAGGTTTTTGAAGGAGACCGGATTCGTGGATGAGACTGAGCGGTTGACATCCGATGGTTACTGGGCATCAAAACTTAGACTGGATCAACCCCTGTTAATTGCCGAGGCTATCAGAAAAGGCAGTTTAAACAATTTATCCCCAGAGATCCTGGCCGGCGGTCTGGCGCCTTTTGTGTGGGACAAGGGGCAGGAAGTAGAGCTAAGGACAGGGGAAGTCGTGGATTTTAGCGAGATGGAGCATGTGTTTGAAAAACTCGTTGATTGTATCAAACAGATCAGGGCACTGAAAGTAAAACAGGGATTTGAAAGCCCTCCGATTCTTTTTTGGCCTGCCGCGGCAGTTTATGTGTGGGCAAGAGGGATTTCATGGGAAAGGCTGTTGGAGTTTGTACAGATTGACGAGGGGGACATGGCCTCCCTTATCACGAGGTCTGCGGATCACCTGAGGCAGGTCATAAACTTGAGGGAAACTCATCCTCAACTTTCCTCGGTGGCAGAAGAAGCCGTCGGGCTGCTGTTAAGGGAACCGGTGTACATAGATTGATTTCTTTCATTACACCTTTGCCCGGATATGAGTAATAGCCTTATCAATTCTTTTCAATACGTTCTCTTTGCCCAGCACTTCCATAACTTCGAATATACCAGGGCTCGCGGTCTTTCCAGTTAGCGCAACCCTGAGTGGCTGAGCAATTTTTTTCAGTTTGATTTCATTTTCTTCGAGGAAGACGACAAAGATCTGTTCCAGGTTTTCTTGATCAAAATCGGATGCCTTTTCGAAACGGTTTCTGAGTTTCTCAAACAATACAAGGACATCCGGCTTCAAAAATTTGTTTTCGCCCTTTTTTTCATATGTGACTTCCTTCTGAAAGTAGAAGCGAGCCGCTTCAGCCATGTCCGCAAAGGTTTTACTCCTTGCCTTGAGTGTCGTTACAGCCTTCAATACGTTTTTTTCATCCAGGTCTTTGAATCCCATTTGCTCAAGGAAAGGGATCAGCTTTTTCGCTAAAAATTCGTCTGACGATTCACGGATATAGCGTGCATTGAGATCCAGCATTTTTTCTGCATTAAACTCACCTGCAGATTTGCCCACATTTGTGAGGGAGAATTTCTCGATGAGTTCTTCCAATGTAAATTTTTCCTGGTCTCCATAGGACCACCCCAGCCGGGCAAGTGAATTGAGCAAGGCATGGGGTAGGTACCCCATATCCCTGTAGGTCAGGACAGACAGGGCGCCGTGTCGCTTGCTGAGCCTCGTTTTATCCGGTCCAAGGATCATCGGGACATGAGCGTATCGGGGTAAAGGTTCATTGAGTGCATTATAGATCAAAATCTGGCGAGGGGTATTGTTTACGTGATCGTCTCCTCTTATGACGTAGTTTACACCGAGGCTTATGTCATCGGCGACAACGGCCAAGTGATAGGTAGGGCTGCCATCTGATCGCCTCAGTATAAGATCATCCAGCTCTTCATTATCGAAACGGATAGAACCTTTTATAAGATCATTAAAATGTGTAACACCGGTTTTGGGAATTTTGAGCCTTACTACCGACCCGGGAGCCGGACCGAGTCCCAGTTCTCGGCACTTACCGTCATATTTTGGCTTAAGTCCCTTAGCGCGTGCCTCTTTTCTCCTTTGTTCCAGTTCCTCTGGTGAACAATGGCAGTGATAGGCCTGTCCGATCGAAAGGAGGTGTTCAATCACACCATTGTAAATATCATATCTTTGCGACTGGAAATAGGGCCCTTCGTCCCAGTCAAGACCCAGCCATTCCATAGACTCAAGAATAGCCTTGGTAGCATCGTCCGTGGATCTCTCCCTGTCCGTATCTTCGATTCTCAGTATGAATTTTCCGTTATTTTGTCTGGCAAAGAGCCAGTTGAACAGAGCGGTTCTGGCTCCGCCTATATGAAGATAGCCCGTTGGGCTTGGCGGAAAACGGGTTATGATTTTTTTCTGGGGCATTATTAAAAAAATCCTCCCTTTTTAAACCTTCGTGAATTACTATGAACAGCATAATTTGACACCGGAGTTGATTGCCCATGCACGCTAATCGGATGGACTCTAACATATTGAAGGTCGGTAAACAAGGGGCTGTTCCTCATCATATTGGTTCGTATTTACTTATCGAATTCTTGGAAAAAATGTTCTTTGGGCGTGGATTCTTTATTAGGCCGGGTTTATAGTGCCATTTATTCGCCTTCGCCAAAATACCCTGCAGCTAGCTGAAGGGATGAACAGCGAGGTGACCCGCCGAAGCCTTGGGGCCCGTCCTCGTCCGACGCCATAGGCTATGGCCGACGGTGTCCGGAGGAACCTGGCCACTCTCCGCAGTAGACTGCTACGGAGGACGGGCTACGGAGGATGGAAAGGCGGGTTTGCTTCGGCGAATTCCGCCTAGATAGCCCGTCGTTTACTAAGGGGAGCTTCATTTTCTTGTCTGTTTTTTGTATAATATAAGTAACTATTCAGGCGTCAGAAGTAAGGAGCCGGAAGCCGAAGAGGATATTATGCAAAAGGAACGGCAGGGCAAAATAATTGAAGTAGAAGCCTATTCGGGGTACAAGGCAAACGAGAGGCCCCTCAATTTTATCGTGGATCATAAAAGAAATGATGTAAAGCAGGTCTTAGATCAATGGTATGGTCAAGATTATGATTATTTCAAGGTGCTTGCTGATGATGGGCGTGTACATGTACTGAAATGGCACCGCCTTTCGGACACCTGGTTTTTATAGAGGTTTATGATGATACTTGAGACTTAGAGTCAATTAAATAAGCTGACTCAGACGCTCACCCAGTTTTATCGACCCGGACACTCAATTATTAACCGGTTAACCGCCAGCAGCTATACAGCAGTGTAAACCCAGTCATATGTGATAGGTCTGCCGTTCAGGGCATCGGCCTTGGGATGGAGCAGCTTGTCACCAAGTTTAAGCCAGTTATAGGCAGGCTTGAGTTTCCTTATTTTACCATCCTCCGGAGGCATTGAATAGTTAGTGTGCCTGTAATAGGCCTCGGAAATGCCAATATGGAACCTTCCTGCCGGGTAGAGGTAGGTGGATTTGAACGTGTCGGCAGTTATACCTTCTCGCCGGGCTAAGGCATTAATCTGCTTCGTTGTCAATTGTATCAGAAAAAACTTTGATACCCCTCTCTCGGAATATCTATACAGGGAGCGGGATTCCGAGCTGGAGACGAATACTGACGAGATGGAATCCGGCTTGCCCAAAAGCTGAGCCGCAATGAGTCCGGCAGTCCGTCTTCCGCCTACACTATGATGGCAACCATAATACTCAAAAAGCTTTTTCTGGAGAACGCGTGCCTCTTTATCTCCTTTTTCATACAGGCTGTTTTGGATGTACCTGAGTTGTTTGGCCAGGTCTTCGGCGGCATCGGCTATGGGCCAGTCGATTTTCACGTGGCAATGTGTCAATGAGTACCGGTTTTTTTTCTTGATAGTGGGGTCCTGTTGTATGAGCAAGGCGTAATCAATATTCAAAAGATCTTCAATAAAATCGAGAAACCCCGGACTTTCAAAGTGCTTGAGATTTTGATGGAAGCGTTTGTATAGATGGAAATTGGCAAGATATTCGAGATTTTTCTTGATCACTCTGTTTTCGGGAAAAAAACGGATGTAGTTTTTTAATTGAGGGCTGACAATACCCTCGCAGAAGATTACGAGAAAGGTGTTAAACAATTCTGATTCCTTTTCCATCCTCTTGGATTTAGGTTTCAGCTCGCTTTTATCCAAAAAGCTGTATTCAACCCCGTTCCTTGCATAATTGTAAAAGGAGTCAATGAGCGAAATTTTCATTAACCGGCGTTCCAAGGCGTCCCTCAGGATTTCATAAATTGAACGCCTCATTTTTTCATTATAATTAAGCCGTTCTCGATATCTCCACATAGGCTACCCAAAAAAAATTAGTTCGGTTTGATTAATCCTTTTAACTGATTAAAGCTTTCACCCTTTTTCATCTGTAAATTGAAGGGTTGCAGTACGAACAACTGTAAAATTAATATAGTGAGAAAATGGCGTAAGTGTCAATAAAAAATGAATATTTTCCTTGTTTATCTTTCCAAAAAACAAGCGTAAGGTCAAAAAAATCATTCTGATATATGTAGGTCCGAGCGACACAAGCGAAGAGACATCAGTAAAGATGGTGCAAGAGCTTAATTAAAGTATTGATGAGAATAAGAGTATCGTGCTATATGATGATACCTTTTTTTGGATACGAATCGGTATAAGTCAACCCTGCTTAGACCATAATTCCGTCAAGGTCAGGAAACCTTCGAACCATGAACGTCATCAGAATACTGCCAGAAAAAGTAGCTTCCCAGATCGCGGCCGGGGAGGTTATTGACCGGCCCGCTTCTGTTGTCAGGGAATTGATAGACAATAGTATTGATGCCGGAGCAGATCGTGTTGTCGTAAATATCGAAAAGGGAGGGAAAGGGTTAATCAAGGTCGTTGACAATGGTTCCGGTATGTCAAGGGACGACCTGCTTTTGTCTGTGGAACGGCACGCAACGAGCAAGATAGCCAATGCCTCTGACCTTTTTTCTGTAAAATTCCTTGGATTCAGGGGCGAGGCCTTACCGAGTATCGCTTCCGTGTCTAGAATGGCGATCACATCACGTCCCTATGAGCAGGTAGTGGCACAGAGGCTGAGGATTGCAGGTGGAAAACTTATAGCCATTGAAGAAACAGGGGCCCCTTCAGGAACAATCGTTGAGGTGAGGGCGCTTTTTTTTAACATTCCCGCAAGGCGCAAGTTTCTGAGAGCCGTAAGGACCGAAACCTATCATATAATTGATACCGTGTCGCGTGCTGCATTGCCTTTTCCCGAAATAGGCTTCAGATTGGACGATACAGGGAAATCGATCTTGAACTTACCCGCTTCTGATCAGCAGTTGTCCCGGATTTCTGTTTTGATGGGCAGGGGTTTTACCGAAGAAGTCATCGACAGACATGAAAGAAATGATGAGCTGGCGATCAGCGTGTATTTGGCACCATCTCATCTTGCCAGAAGCAGGGGAGATCGTTTATTCGTGTATGTAAACCGTCGCTATATAAGAGACCGGTTCGTGACCAAGGCTGTCATGGAAGGTTACGGGCAGAGACTAATGAAGGGAAAATATCCCCAGGCGATTCTTTTTATTGAAATCGACCCTGCAAAGGTAGATGTCAATGTGCATCCTGCTAAACAGGAAGTGCGATTCCACGACAGCCGGGCGGTTTTTAATGTCATTGTATCCACAATAGAAAAGGCGCTGGCTCGTTCTTCTCCGGTCTTTTTCGGTTCAAGGCCCGGAAGCGGGATAGAAAATCATGGTAAGCCGCAAAAGGCAAACTACGTTTCTGAGCCTCTCTGGAACTTTGCGCGAACGACTCAGGGTCCGCGAAAAACATTCGTACCGGAAGAGGACGCGTGGCCCGGGAAAAGTGAAGATGTGCAAATATTAGGGCAACTGGGAAACACGTATATTCTGTGTCAAGTTAAGGACGGGTTTCTGATGGTGGATCAACATGCCGCCCATGAAAGAATCGTGTACGAAGATCTAAAAAAGGCCATCGCGGCCGGGCAAATTGAAGGGCAGGCACTGCTTATTCCCCATGAACTGGAACTAACAGCCCGAGAAAAGGAAATTGTTCTTCAAAAGGGAAACCAACTGACGCGTTTCGGTATTGAACTAGACCATTTCGGGGGCAATACCTTTTTATTGAGATCTGTGCCAGCCATGTTAAAGGATGTCCAGTGGAATATTTTTTTGTCCGAACTTATAACCGAGTTGGGAGAAAAGGAACTGGAGGAATATGCCGTTCTCAACAAGGTGTTGACCATCATGGCCTGTCATGGTGCAATTCGCGCAGGTTATCATATGAAGCATGAGGAGATGTCTAACCTATTGTCGGAGTTGGGGGAGACAGATTTGCCTACAAACTGCCCGCATGGAAGGCCCACATTCAAACACTTCACATATTCGGAAATTGAGAAGATGTTCAAGCGGATTGTGTGAATTGTATTATACAGCTTAAAACCAGCATTCGTTTTAAAACCATATAGCATGACAAAGAAACCGAAAGTAGTCGTTATTGCCGGACCTACGGCCTGCGGGAAAACCTCCATAGGGGTGGACCTTGCTTTGTCTTTGGAGGGAGAGATAATTAATGCGGATTCAATGCAGGTCTACAGGGGGATGAACGTGGGCACTGCCAAGCCAACAATCGAAGAACAAAAGGGCATTAACCACCATCTTTTTGATGTGGTGGATCCTAATGAGGAATTTAATGCTGCAATTTACCGTATAAAGGCCCTTGGTGTTATAAATGATATATTTTCTCGGGGGAAGAACTGCTTCGTGGTAGGAGGAACAGGTCTTTATATAAAAAGCTTGCTTGAAGGGATTTTTGATTGTCCGCCGGTAGACCCTGAATTGAGAAAATCATTGCGCCAGCAATGTCGGTCAGACGGATCCAGGATTCTCCACGAAAGGCTGGAGCGTATGGATCCTGAATACGCAAAAAAAGTACATCCCAATGATAGCATAAGGATTATAAGGGCACTTGAGATCATCAATTTAACCGATAGGGTTCCCTCGGATCTCATAAAGTTGCACAGTTTTAATGAGAGGCCGTTGGATGCTTTGAAATTGTGTATAAAGGTTGACAGAGAAGAACTCTACAGTCGTATAAACAAAAGAAGTGAAGCCATGGTGAAAGCCGGTCTTGTGGAGGAGACGGAACAACTTTTAAGCAAGGGATACTCTCCAGATCTTAAACCTATGAAGGCTATTGGATACCGGCATATGATAAAGTACCTGAAAGGAGATTGGTCTCTCGAGGAAGCGATCAGGAAACTCCAAGGCGATACTCGAAGATATGCCAAGAGACAGCTGACCTGGTTTAGAGCTGATCAAGATATGGTCTGGGTTGCGGCAGAGGATTTCGAGCCGATCTTAAAAAAAGTAAAAGGCTTTTTATCTGAAACAGGATAATGCTTAATTCTTACAGCTTCACAACTGAGAGTTCTTTGCTCAACAAATTTTATATTTATGTGTTTAAGTTGCTTTAAGGATGGGAACCTTCGAACATTTAAAAGGGGGGGTGGATTCGATTAAGAAATCTTGATTTTTTCCTCTTTTAGCACCATACTTTATGGTAATCTTGTCAATAGAATTAAAAATCCCTTTTAGTAGAAATATTTGGTGAAATAAAGAACAATATTATGGGAATAAGTCTTTTAAGAGGAGGAACCAGGCTGATTTTGATCTGTGGCCTTTTGTGTTCGATTTTTGGGAGCTCTTTGTCATTTGCCGTTATGGGAGGGGAGCCGGGGGAGAATGAAGTGCTCGCAATCGGAACAGGCACGATTTTTGGCGGAAACTTGGCGTCGGCAAAAAAGAGTGCCGTCTCCCAGGCTTTGATGAAGGGTGTGGAGAGTTATCTTGTGCGTCGATTGGGAAGTCAAAACATTGTTAATAATTTTGAGCGGCTCATTCAGGAAATTATACCGACGGCCGAAGAAGATATCGAAAATTTCAATATTCTGGCGGAATATCAGACTGGGGACAAGTACCAGGTTCTTATAAAGCTGAGAATCAACGAAAAAGTTATAGATAAAAGATTGAGTGAAGCAGGATTAACACTGACAGAGGGCCCACCAATCAAGCTTCTCTTCATGGTTTCAGAATCCAAGCAGGGTGTTAGTTCTTGCTGGTGGAAAGACCCGGAAATATATTATGCATTAAGTCCTACAGAACTGGCTCTCCATAACGCCTTTCAGAAAAGAGGCCTTAGTCCGATCAACCGGACGTTAAATATGCCTGAGGCTGTGTTCTCGGAAGGCTTGAGAGTTATTGATCTTCAGGATTCTGATATTTTGAAGTGGGGCAGAATGTTCTCTGCCGATGTTGTGATCTTTGGTCGAACAGAGACACTTAAAGAAAAGGGGCTGTCTTTGACCCTTAGGGCATTCGATGTGAATCGGGATTTTCAAATCTTTCAAGACATGCAAATAGAAACAATTGATGAGGGATTAGAAAGTCAGGAAGCAATGATAAAGGCACTTGAAAGGCTGGCCAATCAACTGGCTGAGAGCTTCACCCCGGCCATAATCCGAACAACTGCGTTAGACCATGATCAGATTCGGAAATTAGAGATCACACTGATAGGTTTGAACAGCTACAAACAGTTTAAAGCTTTTATGGATTTTTTGCGAAAACAGGTAATGGGTGTACAATCTGTGAGGCAGATAAGGGTCAGAAAAAATTCTATAAGTATAGAGGTCGAATTTCAAGGGGAAAGGTATCGATTTCTGGATCGTGTTCTGAATCATGAAAGCCTTCCTTTCCCACTGAACCTTGCCGAGACTGAAGAAGGAAATATATTGCTCAAGGTTGAGTCAGGTGTATCGTAGGATCGAATGACTATTCCGAATTTGATTACCTGCATACGGATTATTTTGACTCCAATTTTTATCATTTACCTTATTAATGAGAGGTTTTTGTCCGCTCTTGTTGTTTTCGTTCTGGCAGGTCTGACTGATAGTGCTGATGGGCTCATTGCCAGACTATTTAGTCAGAAAAGCAGGCTTGGGGCTTTCCTTGATCCCCTTGCGGACAAAATTTTGCTGATTGCTTCATTTATTACGCTTGCGATAATAAATCGTGTCCCTCCCTGGCTGACTGTAATTGTAATCAGTCGGGACGTCTTGATTCTGCTTGGAGTATTGATCCTGTTCTTGAATAAAACAGACCTTGTAATCAGGCCTTCTATTTTGAGCAAAATGACAACCTGTCTGCAGCTTGCCACGGTGTTTGTAGTCCTTTCAAAAGAACAGATTGCGTTATTTGTGCAATTTGGCGACTATATTTTTTGGATTACCGGACTTTTAACTATTAGTTCCGGACTGCATTACATGCGCTACTGGTTTGAAATGATGGGGGACGAGTCAGTGGGTTAATTATAGCATCAGATGAAATTTGCTGTTTCGGGTATCTAATGTTGTTTTAGAAGCCAGCAGAATACGACTTGACATGAAAAAACCGGCTTGATAGTTATGAAACTTGCAGGCACGTAGCTCAGGGGGAGAGCACTACCCTGACACGGTAGGGGTCAAGGGT